>NZ_CP149789.1 GCF_037914945.1 Haloterrigena sp. KLK7 | reverse complement strand
TTGTGTCTGGATAGTGTCATCACGAACACGAGAACAGTCACGAGTAACGAAAACGGCGTTCGCTCGGAGATTCCATCCTACGAAGACAAATCGAATCAGATACACTCGCTCGAGCGATCGCGAGGTACTGTCGCCGGCGATTTGCTGGGCCAGCAAATCGGTCTTCGACGCGGTATCGACGTGCGCGGTACACACAGAAATATGATTTCCTATCGAAACTGATTTCGACCAGCCTCCAGGAAGCAAATTCCGGTCGAGATCAGTCGCGTTTCGCAGTACACCTCACTGTCGGCGTCATCGACACCGGGTTGGACGTACGGGTATGGACCGTCGGCGGGCGTGTTCCGTACGTCCCCACTCTCATCGGGCGTCCGGATGAGGTCTGTCTCCCCGTAATCGATCGGCGAATGGTTTTCGAGGTAATCGACGATAACGTCGATCGGAACGACGCCGTCTTCGATGTGAACGTCCTGGAAGGGGAAGCCGCAGTTATCGAGATTCCGTTCGGGATCACCGGGACGGATGACGTCGCAACCGAGTAGCGTGCTTCGGGATCGACCGACTTCCCATCAACAACAAGATCAATGAGTCTGCACTCGCGTTTCGCGGTCGGATCGACGACCGTCTTGACGTTCGACGAGTAGTTCCGGACGCGGCCGTCCTCCTGCTGGTAGACGTACGGCGTGAAGTTATCCTCGAGAAAGGCCTCCACGTGGTTCAGCAGTTGCTGCCCGTACGCCTCGCCGCGGACCACCGGCGCGGTCATCGCGGGAACGCTCGATAAAGGTACTCGAGCGTGATCTCGCCTGAGGGAATCGCCGGCCCGTAGCGCGTCGGCGAACAGGATGTTCTATCCGCTCTCGAGGAAAGACTGGCGGTCGAGCGACGTCTCCGTCCTTCTGACAACCGTATCCAGCGGTCGCTCGAGGGTTCCGTTACCGCGCTCGAAGCGGACGTCATCGCTGAAGAACTGCGACCGAATGCTCTCGACCGTCCGTTCGGCCACCGGATCGGGGTCGAGCGTGTAGCTGTGGTCTTCGACGAGACAGTAGAGGGCGTGACGAAACGCGATGCCGTTGTCATCGACGTGGAGATCCACGCGCCCGAGTCCCGTCACCGGTCCACGATTCGACGACGAGCGTCTCCGTCTCGTCGATCAGGATTGGATCGTGAGTATTCTCGTGATGTGTGCGCTGAACAGAACGTCGATACTCTCGAGGTTTTTCGCCACCTGCACCGTCCACTGGTGCCCGATCTCGATGACTGCGAGGATGACGTCGGCGCCGTCGTCGCGCGTGTCTCGAGCGACCTCCTCGAGCATATGAGATGTTTTCCGAATCGGTACTTCCCCTTGGACGACCGTGCCTGCGGCCCCTAAAAGAACAGTGCCGGCACGGTGTTCCGGAAGATATTGAGAGAAATCACGAAGAGGAGTCCGACGACGAACCAGTTGAACATTCGCTCGTCGAACTCGAGGCGCCGGAGATACGTTCCCAGCAGTAGGCCGACGATCGTGACCACCGCGATCACCGAACCGAGCCAAAGCCGGTACGTCGTCAGGAGATCGGTGAACAGCGCCATCTGAACGATTCGGACTGTGAAAATCGTTCCGAGCACCATCGCCAGACCTCCGATGTATCGCTCGGTGTCCCGTTCGAAGGTGTGGAAGTACGCCGGGAGCAGCGGTCCGAGATTCGCGAACGCGAGCAGGAAGCCCTGGGAGAACCCGGCGGCACTGAGGGCGAACGGATGGTGGGCCTCCTCGACCGTGACGAAGTTCTGGACAACCTGGATGGCCACGTAGCCGAGGAGGACGAGGCCGATCACGAACGCGACGACCGGGCCGGCGCTGAACGTCGCCAGCGCTGCGACGCCGACGACGGTCCCGACAACGGCGAGCAACAGGAGGGACCACTCCTCGCGAACGAACGTCCGTCCCGTTCCGGTTTCGGCGATCTGGAACATGTTGAGCGTCCACGGCGGGATCGCTAGAACGACGACAGCGACAGTCGGGTCGATCACTGACGCGACGATTGGCGTCATGATGAGCGAGTAGCCGAAGCCGGTCATTCCCTTGACAGCGCCGGCGACGACCGCGATCAGGACTAACCCGGCGAGCAACCCGCCCGAGAGATCGGACTGGACGCCGTCCCCGACGTTCTCGAAGCCGGGGAAGAACACGATCGACGCTACGAGGACAGCCAACGTCGCGCCGACCATCGTTACTTCGCGGTAGTGAAACTCGAGGAGATTGGTGAAGAACTGTTCGACGTCGACTCTGGATTTGGGGGCGCTCATACTAGTTTGAATGAAGAGAGGAACGATGCGTCGTCGTTTCGATGCGATTGTCACCCTATACGTATTTTCCTATCTGATTCGGCGAAAATCATCTCGTCTTGAGTCGTTGGTAATTCCGAATAACGTCAGGTTAGAGCCACTCGCGCCAATATGATGGTTCGAATAGCAAAATCAATACGTCACAGATAGCAGTGATAGTTTCCGGTACGAACCGGCGTACCGTGGTCATTGTTCTTGTTTCTCTGCCTCTTTCGGTCATGGTTGCTCCATCAGTGCTACGGTCGGATCGATCACGTCCATACTACGTCGAGAGAAAGCTGATCGAAAAGTGGTTTTGCACCCTCAAAATGCGAAACGATCGCTTCCATAATTCATGGATGGGCAGTCGATCGAGCGTCCGAGAACGTCTTGAATAGTTCCTACATTACTACAACCATCGAAGACCGCATTGAGCTCTTGACGGAAAAGTGCCAGTGACGGAGGTGCAGAACTAAACGGTGCCGTCAGGAGCAATGAGGGGGTCTTACTTATCCGTCAACTAATAAACCCGTCGTCGACACGATACACTGCGCCGTTGACGTAGGACGCCTCTTCGCTCGCAAGGAACGCAATTACGTCCGCAACCTCCGCGGGATCAGCGGCTCGTCCAGACGCGATCCGGTCGTCGGTCACTTCGCCATCATCGATGTGTTCCTCGTACAGCTGGGTATCGACGTATCCTGGCGCGACTGCGTTTACCCGGATTGATCGGTCACCAAGTTCACGGGCGACTGCTCGCGTGAACCCAATCAGACCGGCCTTGCTCGCGGCATAATTCGCCTGCCCCGCCCACCCGCTGAGCCCCGCGACGCTAGCGACATTAACAATTCGCCCGCCTTCGTCGCGGAGCATCCGCCGGGCTGCCTCACGGGTACAGTAGAATGCCCCCGTCAAGTTAGTATTGAGGACCGATGACCATTGCTCGGGACCCATCCGGACGACTAGTCCGTTGTCCATTTGTCCAGCGTTGTTGACTAGCACCGTCGGACGGCCGTGTTCGTCCGTGATTCGCTCAAAGGCCTCAATGACCGACTCAAAGTCGCTCACATCGAACTGTTTGACTGCGGTCGGTGCGTCGTACGAATTGAGAGTGGCCGCGGCGGACGCCGCGGCCTCCTCGTTCGAGTGATAGGTGACGATTGTCCGTGCTCCGCCGGCCGCGAGGCGCTCGGCGGTCGCTAATCCGATTCCGCGAGTGCCGCCGGTGACGACTGCGACCTCGCCCGCGAAACGACCCTCACTCATCAGGGAACACCTCCGATGTCGAGTCCCATGGTATAAGCGGCGCCTTGTCGACTTCACAGGTAATCGTCGTTCGCAGCCCTGCTTCTTCGAGGGTAAACCGGCTGATATGGCTGCTACCACATTCTTCACTACATAGTCTGTCCCGAGTATCGGTTCCTCCAGTTCCGAGAGGCGTCACAGCGCCGAGGCCGGTAATCGTGACTTCTCGTTCCATCAGTCACGCCCGGTCGACGACGTACGCCCTGAGTTCGCCGACAGCCTTCAGATTAGCCAGATCGTCAGGAACGTGGCCCCCTACGGTCGTTTCGATGACCTCGGTGATCTCTACGATGGCCAATGACTCAACACCGAGATCCTCTACGAAATGCGTCCCATCGCCAAGGCTCTCTCGCTTCAGCGAAAGTCGATCGGCAACGACCTCGTTAACTGTTGATTCGACTTCGATTGACATACCAATATCGTCTCCGTATATAGCCAAAAATGTTACCTTACATGGTCGATAGGAAACCGATCCTCGATTACGGAACCAGCACCAGCTTGCCGTGGCTCTCTCGCTGCTGGAGGCGTCGATGTGCCTCGCTTGCCCGAGGGAGGGGGATCGTGTCTCCGACGACGACCTCGGTAGAGTTATCGGAAACGGAATCAACCAGTTCCGGGATGGCCGAGAGCACCCGTTCAGGTGCGCGTTCGAGCGCCTCTTCGAGGTGATACCCGACGACCGACTTATTTTGAAAGAATAATCGCGGTGTCGCAACCGTCGGGACACGACCGCTGGCCATCCCGTACGTGACGATGCGCCCGCCAGGGACGAGCGCCTTGACAGCATCAGTGAACGTCCTACCGCCGACGCCGTCTAGCGCGAGGTCGACCGATATGTCGTCGATCGCCGAGTATTCGACGGCTCGGTTCGCGCCGAGATCACGGACGAGATCGCGCTTCTCTTCGCTGCTCGCCGCCGCGATAACTGTTGCTCCGGCGGTAGCTGCAAGCTGGACTGCTGCCGTTCCGACGCCGCCCGCACCAGCGGTGATCAGCACGCGCTCGCCGGACCGCAACCCGCCCCATTCAAACAGCACGTTGTGTGCAGTCAACCACTGAACTGGAAGCGCAGTTCCCGAAGCGAACGAGAGCCTTTCAGGGTATGGGACGATCGTGTCGGTTGAAACGACCGTATACTCGGCGTATCCCCCGCTAGACGTGAGTGCTGCAACGCGATCGCCGGCTGCGAGGTCGGTACCAGATCCTGTCGCCTCGACAACGCCAGCAACCTCCATCCCTGGACGGTACGGTGGAGTCGGTCCGTCAGGATAATTTCCTCGTCGCTTCTCGATATCAGCGAAATTAACTCCTGCTGCGCGAACATCGATCCGGACCTCCCCGTCATCGGGATCGGGAATCTCGACATCAACGAGTTCCAAGACCTCCGGACCACCGTACTCAGGAACATGAATTGCGTCCATACTATGTCCTCTCGGATGGTACGACTCCGACCTGTTCAAGCCGCCGGTCGCGTGCTGTATCAATCCTGTTGAATATCCCGTTTCGGTCCGCACCTATGCTGCCATCGCGGATCATCTGGCCGATCGTCGTCTCAACTAGTGGCACGAGTTCGTCTATCGTTTCAACAATTGTCTCCGGGTCAACGCCTTTGTCGACTAGCTTGCGAACCTTCGTCACGCCGAAGCTGACGTGCCGTCCCTCGTCGCGACGGAGGTACCTGAACCCGTTCACTAGACCTGGAAGTTCGGGAACTGCTTCGAGTTCTCCACTATATCGTGTTTCGACCCACCTGTAGGCGGTCTGAGCGAGGATTCCTTCGACTGTGAGGTGATAGTGACAGAACGCTCGAGCACGAGTTTCGGAGGTATCCTGTTCTAGGAGTCGGGCCATCGCATTGGACGTTCGATCGAACAGCTCCCGATAGTCGTCGTGACTCCATCGGTCAGCCATGGGGTCAGTCGGGGAGAGGCCGCGTGATTCCTCTTCCGGCTGGATTACTCTCTTCCAGTATCGATCGAACAGTTCTGTATGTCGGGCTTCGTCGTATAGCTGTGTGGCGACATAGCGCTGCTCATCGGAGCCGTCAAGGACGACTGCTAACGGTGCAAGATCCGTGGTTACGGCCTGTTCGCCCGCTCCAAATTGTGCGAGCAACCCGCGTAATCGAGTGAACTCAACACGAGATAACTCACTGACTGCCTCTTGATCCACCCTAACGTTGATCGCTGCCGGGTCCCAATGGTATTCGATTGCCGAGCGGACAAGCCGTTTGGGGTGCTCGCCCAAGCCCGATGGTTCTATGGGTGAGACGGGGGATTCCTCGGACATGTCTCTACAATCGAAAACTGTCATCAAATATGCTGTGTTCACAGCCTGTGGGAAGCCAAGACGAGGTCCTTCCTAATTCAAGAGGATGCACCGGCATAGGAGAGCGGTTTAGTCGAAATCGAGTGTGGCAGGATGAAACCAATTTCAGTTTCAAAGCGTATCTGGCGGAGGCCGTTTTCACCCCGAAGTCTCGCCGAAACCGCCCGCATATCGAGGCGGGTGATCGCCGGTACTGTGAGATAGGCGACCGAGATGAAAAGCCGGTGGCATCGAAAGATCGGACGTTACCAACAGCTCTGAGCATGTAGTTCACTCGAACTATCGGACAGCAGTGACTGTATCTCAGGGAGTGCATGGCCTACGTAGTCGAGATACATCGTCACGTGCCCGTCGAAAAACGCGCGCGTCTCTCACTATTCTTGCATTGTGTCTTCGTCTCGTCGTTGCAATCACCAATATGAACGGAGAGATAACCCAGGCAGCACCGTCATCGCGGTGTGACGAGACTTCCGTGATACCCTCTACAGAGCGGGAAATCTCACCTCAGTGCTGGTTAAAATCACCGCCACCCCGTGGAGTTTTCTCCGAGTACACGGAATAACGATCGATGGCCGCTAATGAACAGCAAGTAAAGCGGTATCAATTTGCTTCGAGTATCGATCTCAGTGCCGCATTCTCGGTGTTGGACATCGAATATCTGACTGTTACTGAGAGTCGTACCATTACGATCTACATCCGGTCCGTCCTCAACATCGAAACGGTAGAGGGGGATCTGGAGAACGCACGTATCCTCGACGTGGAGGTGCTAGATCGCTCCTCGAGAGTAGGAAGCGACGATCCAAACGATCTCGTCGAAACGATGGTAGCTCAGATCAGCGATGTTGTAGGTGTTGACTTTCGAGAAATCTCGTAGGCAAGCTATCGACCGATTTTGACTGGTACTCACGCCCTCACTTCGCATCCTGATATTGGATTGGATCAGTATTTCACTCAGCCTCGAAATATCAGAATACGGTCTTCGATGTGAACTGGCGTGCGCTTCTCGAGAAACTCGACGAACCGTTAGCAGGTGCAGAACTCATTACGCCATCGTCACGCAGGCGGTTGTAAGACGGAAAGGAACACCGTATCGTCCTCGATATCAAAGGCGACGACGAGAAACAGCCACTCTAACGTGGGCAACGTTCCCGGACCTGCCCATCACTCGCTCACTTGCCCTGACCGAAGCGGGAGTGGCCTCTGACGGACTGATGAATTGGGTGACCGTCAGAAAAGTCATCCTCGAGCCGTGAGGGAGTCTCGCTGTCGCCGACGATAAACGAGGTTATTTTACTTGCGGATATAGAAGCACGAGACATGGTTGATACGACTGACATAGACGCGCAAATCGAAACGATCATCGCTGACAGACTACGTGTTGACCCGGACTCGTTCGACGATTCGACCGCGTTCGAGGGAGAGACACTGAACGTCGAATCGCTCGATATCGTCGAACTCGCTGAAGCGATCGAAGCAGAACTCGGCGTCTACATCCCCGACGAGGATCTCGCGGATCTCGAGAGAGTGGGTGACCTCAAAGAGTACGTCAGAGAGCGCATCTGAGCATGGACCGAGACGTCGTCGTGACCGGCATCGGTATGGTCACGCCACTCGGAATGACCGCTGACGGAACCTGGGAGGAGGTGTGTGCAGGTACCACCGCCGCGGAGCCAATTACGCGGTTCGATCCCGACGAAACGGCCGTTCAATCGCGGATTGCGTGCGAAATTAATGGCAGTCTGGCGGAGCAGACGAGCAATGACCGGATCGATGACCGGACGATGGGCCGGTATACCCAGTTCGCCGTTACCGCGGCCGCGGAAGCGATCACCGATGCCGGGTTCGATCCCGATGCGCCCTCGTGGAGACCGAGTCGAATAGCTACCAGTATCGCTTCGACGTTCGGCGGGCTTTCGGAAATCGAGGCGGCCACTGACCAGCGTCCGTCGCCGCGTTTTCTCATCACCGCACTTGCAAATCTCGCGGCCGGCCACGTTAGCATGTGTTTCGACGCACGGGGTCCGAACCGATCACCTGGGACGGCCTGTGCAGCCGGTACTCACGCGATTGCCGATGCAGTCGCCGACATCCGAACAGGACGCGCTGACGTTGCGATCGCTGGGGGTACCGAGGCTCCGATCACTCCGCTCGGCGTCGCGGGATTCGACGCGATGCGGGCGCTCAGCACCCGAAATGACGTGCCGGAACGAGCAAGTCGTCCGTTCGACGCCGATCGAGACGGGTTCGTCCTCGCTGAAGGGTGTGCGATTCTCGTTCTCGAAGAGCGTAGTCGTGCGGCCGAACGTGGCGTGACACCGTATGCAGCTATTACAGGTTCCGGATTGACCGCCGATGCCCATCATCCGACACGGCCAGCGGAAGGCGGGCGTGGTCTCCAGCGGAGCCTTGAGCGCGCACTCGAGGACGCAACTCTGGAGCCAGACGCTGTCGATCACGTGAATGCACACGGAACGAGTACACCGACCGGTGACGCCCGTGAAGCCGAGGCACTTCAGTCCGTTTTCGACACCGTGCCACCAGTCGCGAGCGTCAAAGGCGCGCTCGGTCACACGCTCAGCGGTGCTGGGGCCCTCGAGAGTGCAATCGTCGCTCTGGCGATCGCCGACCGGACGATTCCACCGACGGTGAACTACGAGACACCGGACCCGGCATGCGATCTCCCGATCGTGACCGACGCTTGCGAGACGTCTCTCGACGCTGTTGTGACCACGTCTGCGGGCTTCGGTGGGACTAACGGCACGCTCGTCTTCGAGCAATCATGACGATGAACGAGAGAGACGACAGGAACGACGAGACGGCGTTTCAGATCGATTCTGACAGTGATTCTGCGCCACTCGATGAATCCCGGTTCGGGACTCGCCGAATCAGTGACGGTGACTTCGTCGTTCGACACGGCGTTGATCTCGTTTCGATCGAACGAATCGCTTCGCTTCTCGCGGAATTCAGCGAATCGTTCCAGTGTCGCGTGTTCACAGCGTCAGAGCGCACTTATTGTGAGAAGCAGGGAACGCCACCCCAGCACTATGCTGCACGGTGGGCGGCTAAAGAGGCGTTCTACAAAACACTCGATACCGAATCGCCTGCGATTCCGCTCGATTCGATCGAGGTTATTCGTGAACGGACAGGCCCTCAGCTCAGGCTTGAGCCGCCCGCCGCCAGAGCGCTTGATGAGATGCTCGACCGAAGGAACATCTGTCCCGAGATGACAGATATTGCTGTCAGTCTAAGCCATGACCGAAGCGCTGAGTATGCCATCGGTTCCGTGACCGTCTTCGGCGTCGAAACGGGTGCCACCGATCAATGACTCTAAGACATACTATTAGACCATGAACCAAGACGAACGAAACGCAACGCTCGCGGATACGGCGTTTATTTTCCCCGGACAGGGAAGCCAAGAACCCGGGATGGGGAAAGCGTTCTACGAGGCGTGGCCGGAGATGCAAACGGCCTTCGACCGTCTCGACAGCGCACTCGACATTGACTTATACGAACTCTGTTTTCGACGGGAGACGGAAGAACTCACGCGCCCACGCAACGCTCAGCCGGCTCTCCTAGCGGCCGGATATGCGACGTATGCTTGTCTCACGTCCCGGTTTGCGGTGATGCCCGCCTACGTTGCCGGCCACAGCCTAGGTCACTTCACCGCCCTCGCGGCCGCCGGCGTGGCGTCACCGGCCGGTCTCGTTGACGTCGTTCGTCGGCGTGGGAGATTCATGGAACGCGCCGAACGAGAGGCGGGGCCGGGGACGATGCTGGCAGTGTTGCTCGCCGACCCAGATATCGTCACCGACGCCTGTAGAGACCGCGACGACGTGAGCGTAGCACTGTACAACGGACCGCGACAGACCGTGATCAGCGGGACTACCGAGGGAGTAGAGGCCGTTCAGGCTACACTCTCTGACTCTACGACGGTGCGGTTCCGCGAACTCCAAGTCGGTGCGGCGTTTCATTCCCCGGTCATGGCACCCGCTGTTGACCGTCTCGAGGAGGTGTTTACGGAGCTATCACTGGAGGAGGCAACGATACCGATCGTCTCGGACGTTTCGGGGAAGGTATACACTGATCCAGCTGTCGCCCGTCAGGATCTCACGAGCCAGATCACGGCGTCCGTCGACTGGGTTAGCGTTGTCGAAGAATTACAACAGCGCGGCGTCACTCGCTACGTCGAGTTCCCACCGGCTGGCGTCCTCACAAGTCTCGTTGACCGTATGCACTCAGACGCCGAGTGTTACACGCTCGAGACGCCCGCTGACGCACAGGAACTGTTTACGTGATGTTCAAGTAACCCTTTCATCGCGTCGGCTCTCGCCATCGCGAAACCGACTGGCCAAACGACACTATCGCTTGGTAGTTACAGTCATCGACCGATTGTATTCGATCATCACGAGAGCGATGATCGTTCCCGGATAATACGGCTATTATCGCTGCGGTTCCCCGAGTGCGGAGTCTCCGTCGGTCTGCAACGAGTTCCGCGATTATCGGCCTTCCTTAACGTGGGGAATCGTATTCCAGAGATTCATTTCCTCGAGCGAAGGGGGTAGCAGGGTGACGGACTACATTGGCGTGCTATAACATGATAATTGGGTGCGGATAGGATGCCTGCGTATAATAGACGCCGTCCATTCATACGTATGTGTCATAGTATCGATTCTCTAGATGGCAAACACATGCGGTTTCGGCGATGATCACGCACCTTTATGGGTGAGATCCGCCTTGCACTGTATATGCCCGATTCTGGGGACTTCGACACGCGAAAAACGACCAAAACGTCACTTGCGATCGTCGAGGCGATCAACGATCTGGACGGTGCAACACTGACCGAACTGGCTGACTACACGGGCCTCGCGACCAGTACGTTGCACACCCATCTCAAAACGCTTGAGGAAGCAGAGTACGTAACGCGCAGCGGCAACACGTACAAACTTGGACTACGTCTTTTCCACATCGGGGAAAACGCTCGCCGGCGTGATCCCAGATACACCTTGGCCAGAGATAAGGCGTTCGAGCTCTCGAACGAAGTAAACGAGGAGGTGAGTTTCGCGGTCGAAGAGTACGGGCGGTCGATTATCCTATACGATGAAACGCCGGTGCCGTCGGACACTGGTTTTCAGGTCGGTCGCTACTTTCATATGCACAGTTCGGCGAGCGGAAAAGCGATGCTCGCAGCGTTTTCGGCGGAACGGGTCTATGAAATCATCGACAAGTGGGGCCTCCCAGAGTATACTGAGAATACGATCACCAACGTCGATGAGCTGTTCGACGAACTTGAGCGAGTCCGCGAGCAAGGATATGCGGTGAACCGACAGGAAGAACTCGAGGGGTTGTACTCGGTCGCGATGGTGATCAACAATCCGGACGGCTCAGTCTTCGGTTCGATGGATATCGCGGGTCCCCCGTATCGTCTTCCCGAAGATAGCGAAATCGCCGCACAGTTGCGCCCCGTCGTTGGTGAACTCGAGTCGAAGCTCGAGGAGCACGATTGATTTACATTGGTACTAGTGTAAACACCTCAACGGCAGTGGTCTCTACGGGAGCGCGATTACTTTACGGCAGTACCGATGTAATGGAACTACCAACATTCCTCTCCTTGTCTGAGAGCAGATGTATTCTCTAATATGGGGAATTTTCCAATTTGGGGATCCGCATCGCGGCACGTTATCCGGTGTCTGCTGGACGATTTTGCTACCGATGGAGTAGACAAACTATATTGATGATCATACCTCCTTAGAACAATCCAGTATACGGGGAGCAGAGAGACGGTCTATCCGACCACTAAATATAAGAATCGACGGCCAGAGATTTAGCAACAGCGAGCGATTCCAGGAACCTCGCACCAGACCGCAAGTCATGACTGTAACTCTCACTGACATTGAGGAAGCCCGAATCCGGTTAGATGATGAATCAGCCGTTCAGCAGACCCCTATAGACACGAGTCGTTCACTCGAGGCGGAGACCGGTGCAACGGTTCTCCTCAAAATGGAGCACTTGCAGCGGACCGGATCGTTCAAAGCTCGCGGCGCGTACAACAAGCTCAGACAGGTCGCCGAATCGGATTGCGAAGCCACGAGAGCGATCGCAGCGAGCGCCGGTAACCACGCCCAAGGGGTCGCTCTCGCCGCTACGAAAACCGGTCTGGAATCGACCATCGTCATGCCCAAGAGCGCCCCACAGGCGAAGATAGACGCCACGGCCGAGTACGGGGCGAACGTCGAACTGCACGGACACGATTTTCGCGATGCGATGGCCTATGCGAAGTCGATCGTCGACGATGACAGCCTCTTCATCCACGCTTACGACGATCCGCAGATCGTCGCTGGCCAGGGGACGTTGGGTCTCGAAATCCTCGAGCAGGTCCCGGATGTTCAGACAGTTGTCGTTCCAATCGGTGGCGGAGGGTTGATCGGCGGTATCGCGACCGCTATCAAGGAGCGATCTCCGGAGACGCGCGTGATCGGAGTTCAAGCCGAAGGGGCTGCTACCGTCCCGCAGAGCCTCGACAAGGGACAACCCCAGTCCGCCGAGACGGTTCAGACGATCGCCGACGGGATCGCTACCGGTGGAATTTCCCGACTCACGTACGAGTTGATCGACGAGTACGTAGACGAGGTAGTCACCGTCTCGGACACCGAGATCTCGGAGGCCATACTGTTCCTCCTGGAGCGAACGAAACAGATGGTCGAAGCGGCGGGCGCTACGTCCGTCGCGGCGATCTGTAGCGACGAGGTCGACGTGAAAGACGAAACCGTCGTTCCGGTTCTCAGCGGTGGGAACCTCGGATTGACAGACCTCCAGACCGTGCTCACGCACGGACTGACATACCGGGATCAGCTCGTTCGGCTGCGAGTGCGGATCACGGACAACCCCGGGAAGATGGCAGACACTTCCGAAATAATCGCGAGTCACGGCGTCAACATCCACGACGTGAGCCACGAGCGGTCAGTCAAAGAGCTGAACGTCGGGGAAGCATACCTGGACTTCCGCATCGAGACGAACGGAGCCGATCAGACGAACCGCGTTCTCGATTCGCTCCGCGAGGAGGGCTATACCGTCGCTCGGGTAAGAGACGAGTGCTAGGTGCTGCCGTCCGCTCGATTGGAGAAACTTATTTATCCTCCCGTCAGAAGTAACGGATGTGCCACTAAACAAGCCCCCTCTTTACGAAGTACACCGGGGTGCGGGCGCAGATTTCACCGACTTCGGTGGCTGGGAGATGCCAGTGAAGTTCGATAGCATCCGATCTGAGCACGCCGCGGTACGCGAGTCAGTCGGTATCTTCGACGTCAGTCACATGAGCGAGGTAGTCGTCACGGGACCAGATGCCACGGCGATAATGGATCGCTTGACGACAAACGACGTCCAGACCCTTGATTCCGGGGACGCCCAGTATTCGTGTATTCTCGACGAAGAGGGCGTGATATTGGATGATACCGTCGTGTATCGGTACCCCGACGGAGACGGCTATCTGTTCGTTCCGAACGCTGGGCACGGCGAACAGATGGCCGAGCGGTGGTCGCAATACGCCAGCGAGTTCGGACTCTCGGTGACCGTCGAAAACCAGACCGACTCGACCGGACTGGTCGCCGTGCAGGGTCCGGACAGCGTCGAAACCGTCGAAGCCGTGACGAGCGATCCCGTCGGCGAACTTTCCCGGTTCTCCTGGAAGCAAACCGAAATCGCTGCGGTGGAGTGTCACGTCGCTCGAACGGGCTATACCGGTGAAGACGGATACGAGATCTTCTTCCCGGCGTCCGACTCAGAGGCTGTTTGGGAGGCGTTCGAGGATATCCAACCGTGCGGACTCGGTGCCAGAGATACGCTTCGACTAGAGGCCGGTCTCCTTCTGTCCGGCCAGGACTTCGATCCTGAGGACGAACCACGGACTCCGCTCGAAGCGGGCCTCGGATTCGTCGTCGATCTCTCGAAGGACGAGTTCATCGGACGGGAGACGCTACAGGATCTCGAAGAAGCGGGCGTCGAAGAGCGCGTGGTTGGGATACGGATCGACGAGCGAGCTATCGCCCGTCACGGGTACTCGATACTCGCGGATGGGACGGAGATCGGGCACGTGACGAGCGGTACGATGGGCCCGACGCTGAACGTCCCGATCGCTCTGGGGTACGTCGAGACGCCCTTCACGGAAACGGGAACCGAGATCGAAGTGGAAGTGAGAGGCGAACCCGTTGAGGCGACCGTCGTCGACCAGCGGTTCCTCGACTCACTCGAATCCAACTAACAGGAGAGACCAATGTCATTCAACGTTCCGGAAGACCGACAATACACCGAATCGCACGAATGGACCGAACCCCGAGACGACGTTGTTCGAATCGGCATCACTGATTTCGCCCAGGATGAGCTCGGCGATATCGTCTTCGTCGAGTTGCCGGATGTCGGCGACGAGATTGAAGCGGGCGAGTCGTTCGGCGTCGTCGAGAGCATCAAGGCGGTATCAGACATCTACGCGACCGTCTCAGGAGAGATCGCGGCCGTGAACGACGAGATCCGAGACCAGCCGGAACTCGTCAACGACGAGCCCTTCGATGGCGGCTGGTTGATCGAGATCGAAACGAACGGCGACCTGGACCACCTTCTCAGTCCCTCCGAATACAGCGAACAGATCTAGACCATGACGATACCGCCAGATTCGATAGACGTAGATCAGGTGCATCGCGACGATACGAGCGACGGGACCCCGTTCGCTCCCCACGACGACTCCGAAGTCGAGGAGATGCTCGCCGCCGTCGGCGTCGATACTGTCGAGGAACTGTTCGACATCCCGGAATCAGTACGCTTCGAGGAGAGCTTCGACATCGACGGAGTGTCCGAGCAGCGTGTCAGACAGCGGTTGCGAGAGACCGTTGAACAGAACGAAGACTACACGGAGTTTCTCGGTCGAGGTCACAACTCCCATTACGTCCCCTCGATCGTGGACCACATCTCACTGCGCTCCGAGTTCCTCACGTCGTACACGCAGTACCAGCCGGAGATAACGCAGGGGTTCCTGCAGGCGCTCTTCGAGTACCAGTCCGTGATCGCCGAACTCACCGGACTAGACGTCGCGAACTGCTCGATGTACGACGCCGCGACGGCCCTCGGAGAAGCGGCCACGCTCGCCGACCGAAGCCGGCGAGCCGACGGGAACCGCGTCCTCGTACCGGATTATATGCGCGACACGCACCGCGACGTCCTCGAGAACTACGTCGAGGGGGCCGAACTCGTCGTCGAGGCGTTCGATACAGAGAACGGTCAGGTCAACCCGGAAACGCTCGAAAATGAACTCTCTGAGGACGTCGTATTGATCTACGTCGAGAATCCGACGATCGAGGGAGTCATCGAGGAGAATCTGACCGAGATCGGGGAACTCTCCGACGCGTACGGTGCCCTGTACTGCATCGGTTCGGATCCGGTCGCGCTCTCGTTGCTCCAATCGCCCGGATCCGTCGGGGCCGACATGGTCGTCGGTGACGCGAGCGTCCTCGGGCTATCCACGGCCTACGGCATGGGACTGGGAATGTTCGCCTGTGACGAGGAGTTCCTCCGACAGGTCCCGGGCCGGTTAGTCGGCGCGTCTGAGGACAGCGACGGCACCCGCGCGTTCACTCTAACGCTCCAGACACGTGAGCAGCACATACGGCGTGAGCGAGCGACGAGCAACATTTGTACCAACCAGGCATGGGTCGCGCTTCGAACGGCGATTCACGCGGCTTCCCTGGGCCCGTCCGGGCTCGTCTCGCTGGCCGAGAAGTGCCACCGGCTGCCTGAGCGGGTCGCCGCCGAACTCGATGAGATCGACGGCGTCTCGGCCCCCGTCCGCGACTGCCATCACTTCCGCGAGTTCAAAGCACGCGTCGAGCCTGACGCACGGGAGCTCGCCGCGGACCTACGCGAGGAGGGAATAGCGATTCACGCGCTCGGTTCCGACGAGATTCAGATCTCGATCACTGACGTCAACGAACACCGGACGGACGACTTCGTTCAGGCGATCACGGAGGTGATGAACTGATGCAACGACACGACCAAACTGTCTGGAATGATACGGATGTCGACGGTTACGAACCGCTCCTCTCCGAGAAGGGGCTGAAGGAGGTCGAAATCGACAGCGCGCTACCGGACGACCTCACGAGAGATTCGCTCGAACTACCGGAGCTGTCGGAGCCGGAACTCGCCCGTCATTACACGCGCCTCTCGCAGATGAACTACGGCATCGACAGCGGCCCGTACCCGCTGGGGTCGTGTACAATGAAGTACAACCCCAAGTTCACCGAGGACGTCGCTGCGCTCCCGGCCGTGTCGGTCCACCCGGACCGCGACGCTGAGAGTATTCAGGGGACCCTACAGGTGTTCGCCGAACTGCAGGAGTATCTGGCGGACATCGGCGGCATGGACGTGGTGACGCTCCAGCCGCCGGCCGGCGCCGCCGGTGAGTTCACCGGCATCATGGTCGCGAAAGCTTATCACGAGTACAACGACGAGGGCGAGCAGCGTGACGAAGTCGTCGTACCGGCGAGCGCGCACGGTACGAACTTCGCCAGCGCCGCGATGGCCGGCTACGACATGGTCGAACTCCCGCCCGGATCGGACGGTCGGGTCGACCTCGACGCACTGTCGGCCGCGGTCGGAGACTCGACGGCGGCGTTGATGCTGACGAACCCGAACACGCTCGGATTGTTCGAGCGGGATATCGAGCGGATCGCCGACATCGTCCACGAGGCCGGTGGGCTGTTGTACTACGACGGGGCGAATCTCAACGCGCTGTTGGGGCGAGCTCGACCCGGTGACATGGGATTCGACGTCATGCACTTCAACCTTCACAAGACGTTCGCGACGCCCCACGGCGGCGGCGGGCCGGGCGCCGGTCCGATCGGCGTGACCGAGGACCTCGAGGCGTTCCTGCCGACGCCGCAAGTGCGTGAACGTGACGGCCAGTACGACCTGGTCGAACCCGAACACACGATCGGCAAGGTGCACGGGGCGATGGGGAACTGGCTCGTCTTGCTCAAGGCACACGCGTACATCAGCCGACTCGGTGACAGTGGCCTCCGTGACACGAGTGAGAAAGCCGTGCTGAACGCGAACTACCTCGCTTCGCAGATCGATCTGGAAATCCCGTTCGGGCCGTTCCACCACGAGTTCGTCGCCAGCGCCGGCGAACGCGACGCCGCTGACGTCGCAAAACGGATGCTCGACTACGGCGTCCACCCACCGACGACCAAGTGGCCCGAGATCGTCCAGGAAGCGCTCATGACCGAGCCGACTGAGGCGGAGAGCAAGACGTCGCTCGACCAGCTCGCGGACGCCTTCAATGCCGTGAACGAAGAAGGCGAACAGACGCTCGCCGAAGCCCCGGAGAATACGTCCGCCCGACGTATCGATCAGACCAGCGCCGCCAGAAACCCACGGCTCTCCTGGCACAGTCTGGACAGCTAACTGCTCCGCGACCCACTAATTCGGGCGACGAACAGTTCTCCAGCGCGGTATTGCACTGAACGACTGAGAAATTCGGGGGCAACCCGGCTCGAGAGTCCGTTCCCTATACGGACCGCTGTAAGTCGGTTTCGGAGCAACCGCAGGACGGCTTGCGGTTGCTCCGGTAACCAGTTATAACAGACCGATCAGTCGTAGACGGGGAACTCGTCGGTCAGTTCGTCGACTCTGGCTTCGACCCGCTGGGCGACGTCACCGTCGTCCGGTTCGTCGAGGACGTCGACGATGAGGTTCGCCACCTCTTCCATCGCCGACTCGGTGAAGCCGCGCGTGGTTAGGGCCGGCGTCCCGACGCGGATCCCGCTGGTCACGAACGGGGAGCGACTCTCGCCGGGGACCGTGTTCTTGTTGACGGTGATCCCGACCGCTTCGAGCGCGTTTTCGGCCTCCTCGCCGGTCAGGTCTGGATGTGAATCGCGGAGGTCGATGAGGACGAGGTGTTTGTCGGTTCCGCCGCTGACCAGCGAGAGCCCGCGCTCGCTGAACGCGTCGGCGAGCGTTTTGGCGTTCGCGGCTATTTGCTCAGCGTACTCTCTGAACTCCGGTTGGAGGGCTTCTCCGAACCCTGCCGCTTTGCCGGCGATGTTGTGCATCAGCGGGCCGCCCTGGCTGCCGGGGAAGATGGCGCTGTCGATGTCATCGGCGTACTCTTCTCCCGTGATAATCATCCCCCCGCGACCCGCCCGGATCGTCTTGTGCGTACTGCCCGTAACGAAGTCCGCGACGCCGACCGGGTTCGCGTGAACGTCGGCCGCGATGAGCCCCGTGACGTGCGCGATGTCCGCGAGGTGATAGGCATCCACGTCCGCTGCGATGGAGCTGATCCGCTCGTACTCGAACTCGCGCGGGTAGGCCGAGGACCCACTGACGATCACGTCTGGTTCGAAGTCCAGCGCCTTCTGCTCCAGTTCGTCGTAATCGACGTATCCCGTCTCGGGGTCGACGCCGTACTGCTCGACCTCGTAGAGCTGGCCGGAGAAGTTCACGTGGTGGCCGTGCGAAAGGTGCCCCCCGTGGTTGAGGTTCAACGAGAGGATCTTGTCGCCGGGGTCGAGCGTGGCGAAATAGACGCCCATGTTCGCCTGCGTCCCGCTGTGGGGCTGGACGTTCACGTGGTCGCCGCCGAACAGTTCCTTCGCCCGTTCGATCGCGAGATTCTCGGCCTTGTCGACGTGTTCGCACCCGCCGTAGTAGCGTGCACCCGGATATCCCTCCGCGTACTTGTTGGTGAGGACGCTCCCCTGGGCCTCGAGGACGGCCTTCGAGACGTGATTCTCTGATGCGATCATCTCCAAGTTGTCTTCCTGACGCCGTTCCTCGGCGCTGATCGCCTCGTAAAGTTGCTTGTCGGTGTCTGCGAGCTGACTGCTGTCAGACATGACTATGGAATCTACAGGAATTATAATAATTCTTTTGCCGACCGGATGTCTGCCTGCGTCCGCGGCGGAGACCCGCGGGATCCACAAACGCTTTTATCAGACGAGTGCGTGATAATCAGTCACGATGCGAATCATCGAGACAGACGCCGCTCCGGCAGCCGTCGGCGCGTACAGTCAGGGTACGACGAACGACGACCTCCTCTTCACGGCCGGACAAATCCCGGTGACGCCTGACGGCGAGTTGAAAAACAAGACCTCGATCGAGGAACAGACGGAACTGGTCCTGGACAACCTGCGGGCCATTCTCGAGGAAGAGGGGCTCGGTCTGGAGGACGTCCTCAAAACGACAGTCTTCCTCGCGGATATCGATGACTTCGACGCCATGAACGAGGTGTACGGCTCGTACTTCGACGAGAGTCCGCCTGCACGCAGCGCAATCGAGGCCGGGAACCTGCCCAAAAACGTCAGCGTCGAGATCGAGGCGGTCGCGGCGCAGTCATGATACGCCGAGTTCACCTCTCGAATCCGGCCGGAAGACTCCGTTCGATGCGGCAGTAGTTTTCCCGCCTCCGTCGTCGGGAGAATGATACCGTACAGAGAAAGATATATGTCACTCTCCGACAGTCGCATGGAACGTGAGCCGACAAAAGCTACCGCTTAGCCACGGAAGAGAGCGAAATGGGAGACGAATCGCGGCCGACCGCGCCGGATCAGGTGTCAGCGAATGACCGATCGTCGCACTGACGTGCTCATCGTCGGCGCCGGACCGGCCGGCTATACGACCGCGATACGGCTGGGACAGCTCGGCATCGACGCGACGCTCGTCGAAGCTGACGCCCACGGCGGAACCTGCCTAAACAGGGGTTGCATCCCGTCGAAGGCCATCATCTCGGCCGCATCGGTCGCACACGAGGCCCGCACGAGCGAGGAGATCGGCATCACGGCGGAGGTCGACGTGGACTTCGAGCAGTTCACTCGCTGGAAGGACCGCGTCGTACGCCGTATGGGGAAGGCCGTCGAGAAACTCTGTAAGGCGAACAACGTTGATCTCGTCGAAGGCCGTGCGGTGTTCGAGGACCGCCACGTCGCGCGCGTTCTCGACGGCGACGGTACTGAGCTCGAACGGGTCGAATTCGACTACGCCGTCCTCGCGACGGGGAGTCGTCCCGTCGAACTTCCCGGATTCGAGTACGATCATCAGTCAGTCCTCGACGCTGCCGATGCGCTCTCGCTGTCGAGCCTGCCGAACAGCCTGGTCGTCATCGGTGCCGGCTATATCGGCATGGAACTGTCGACGGCGTTCGCGAAGCTCGGCGTGGACGTGACCGTCGTCGAGGCGCTGGAGTCGATGCTCCCCGGCTTCCCACCGGCGCTCGTCGAACCGGTCGAGTCGCGTGCCGGGGAACTCGGTATCGACTGCCACTACGAGCAACTGGCTCAGGGCTGGCGGGAAACCGATGCGGGCCTCGTCCTCGAGACAGAGTCGACTGACGGCCAGGACCAGTTCGAGCACGAGGCCGAGGCCGTCCTCGTCGCAGTCGGACGCGAACCGGTCACCGACACGGTGAATCTCGACGCGATCGGCCTCGAACCGAACGACGATGGGTTCCTCGAGACGGACGACCAGTGTCGGACCGACGTTCCGCACGTGTTCGCCGTCGGAGACGTCGCGGGCGAGCCGATGCTGGCACACAAGGGTAGCGCCGAGGGCGAGGTCGCAGCCGAGGTCATCGCCGGTCGAACGGCGTCGTTTGCCGACCGCGCAGTGCCGTCCGTGACGTTCACGGCGCCGGAGCTCGCGACCGTCGGTCAGACCGTCCAGGAGGCCGAAGACGCCGGGTGCCGTCCGATACAGGGCGAGTTCCCCCTCCGGGCCAGCGGCCGCGCCCTCACGACGGGCCACACTGACGGCTTCGCGCGCATCGTCGCGTCCGGGGACGGGCGCGTCCTCGGCGGCCAGGTCGTCGGACCGGAAGCGTCCGAACTGATAGCTGAGATTGCGCTCGCGGTCGAACAGGAACTGTCCGTCGAAGCGCTCGCCGAAACGATCCACGCGCATCCGACCATGGCCGAGTCGGTTCACGAGGCGGCGGCGAACGTACTCGGTCGTGCGATTCACACGCTGAACAGGTGAGTCTCGTCACGGATCGGGGAACTCACTGCGGGCAACGGAGAAAACTTCCGACGGTCGAACGGCCCAGACAGGCACTGGTGTTCCGTCCCGGCCTCGAGGGGCTTCTCATCGAGTGACTGCTCACCGTCGGCCTCCCCGGTCTCCGAACCGCAAATTGCAATTGATCGCTGTCGCAGGGCTATCTCCCCCACGAGCGACGACATCCACAGGTATTTTTTCGAGGACGCAAATTTGACTAGTATGAGTCGTACTGGTAAGCCCGAGTGGCTAAAGATGCGGCCGCCGTCGGGCGAGCGGTTCACCGACATCAAAGAGACGCTCCGGGAGCGAGACCTCAACACGGTCTGTGAGGAAGCCAATTGTCCGAACCTCGGCGACTGCTGGTCGGGGCGCAACGGCCCCGGAACAGCGACGTTCATGCTGATGGGTGAGCGCTGTTCGCGGGGGTGTAACTTCTGTGACGTCGAGACCGGCGGCATGGAGCCCCTCGACCTGAAGGAACCCCAGCAGGTCGCCGAGGCCGTCGCAGACATCGGCCTGGACTACGTCGTCTTGACCAGCGTCGATCGGGACGACTTGCCCGATCAGGGCGCGGGCCATTTCGCCGAAACCATCCGCGAGATCAAAGACCGGGACCCGGGTATCCTCGTCGAGGTGCTCATTCCCGATTTCCAGGGCGAGGAACGCCTCGTCCGGAAGATTATCGACGCGGATCCAGACGTCATCGCGCACAACGTCGAGACCGTCCAGCGGTTACAACGGCCAGTCCGGGACCGGCGAGCGGGCTACGAGCAATCGTTGTCGGTGCTCCGGCAGGTCCACCGCGAATCCGACATCTACACGAAATCCTCGCTCATGCTCGGGGTCGGCGAATACACCCATGAAGTCTACCAGACGCTCGCGGACTTGCGGGCAGCGGGCGTCGACGTGGTGACGCTGGGCCAGTACCTCCGGCCCTCCCTGTCGCACTTGGAAGTCGACGAGTACGTCCACCCCGACGCCTTCGACACGTGGCAACGCGTCGCCGAGGAGGAATTGGGCTTTCTGTACTGCGCGTCGGGCCCGATGGTCCGCTCCTCGTATCGAGCGGGCGAGCTGTTCGTCGACGCCCTCCTTCGGGACGGCAAATCCGTCGCCCAGGCCCGCCGCGAAGCGCGGGCGGAAGCGGACCAGTGATCCGCGGCGTTCGTGACGAGATCGGTCGAAGACCCAGTAAAGAAACCGAGTAGTCGTCTTCTAATTCGGGCCGTCTCGAGTTATTTCGAGCTATTACCAATCCACTCTTCGAACATCGCACCGAACGATTGGGCAGTCGGAAGATGTAATCCGGATCGAACAGCATACAAGCGAGTACCGACCGTGACGCTCGCGCACAACGCAGCAGCAACGCTCTCGGCTCCGAAAACGACAGCGACTATCCAATAGGTACACCCGCCCAGTACCGCACAACTCGCGTAGAAATCAGTCACCAGAATGAACGGCGATCGATCCAACAGGATATCAGCGAACGCACCGCCACCGACCGCGTTGATCGTGGCGATGGCGACGACGCCGAAGCTCGAAACTCCAGTGTCTACCGCCACGATCGCGCCCGTGGTCGTAAACGCTGCCAGACCGACTGCATCTGAAATCACCGTTATCGGATGATCGTCCGGAGAGGCCAGAACACGGTGTAATCCGATAGCGAGGCTAACGCCGATCATTCCGAGACTGATCTCCCCCATCGAACTCAGCGCGAGCGGAACCCGATTGACGAGAACGTCTCGAGTCGCACCGCCGGCGAAGGCCGTGGCGAGGCCGACGACAGTGATCCCGAATAGATCGAATTCCTCGCGGATCGCTTTCGCGGATCCGACCAAGGCGAATGCGACTAACCCGATCGAGTTCATAATCGCGAACGGATCCATCAGTAGGTGACGTAGGAACTCTTGTGCCACTGATTAAGGTCTATCCAGGAGTCCTATTGAGCGCTACGGTTTTGCCGTTTCGTTGGTTTATAGTTTTGATTGGCTCTGTTGAAATACTCAGAGAGTCACAGGTACGTCCTGTGATTTGACGAGATGAACGCCCTCCGGAAGTCACAAATTCTCCGTTTCACTGAGAAAGCGATCCATCTGGCACGTCGAGTTGTATCTCAGTACTCCTCAAAATTCTCCAAACACCGCTATACACTCCCTCAACACGTTGTCCTGCTCTGCCTCAAGGATCGAAAGAACACAACCTACCGTGGAGTGCCTGACGAGTCGATCGAGATGCCATGCATTCGTCGGACTCTTGGATTATCCGAACTCCCTGCGCCATCAACGCTCTGTAAGACGTTCAATCGGATTGATATGGCTGTGTGGCGCGTTTTATTGACTCTCTAAGCAACGCTACTGCCGACAAGCGGCGTTGTTGGGGTTGATGCGTCAGGATTCGACTGCAGTCACGCCTCGAAACACTACACAAAACGAGCCGAACTCACGATTCAGCGGCTCAAAGTGACACTACTGGTCGATACAAAAGTAAACGCAATCCTTGATCTCCACGTAACGACGACACGAAAATACGATAGCCAGATTGCTCCGTCCTTGATCAAACGCAACTCCGCGAATATTGATACCCTTCTCGGGGACAAAGGCTACGACGACCAGAAAATCAGACGGCTTGCCCGTCAACACGGGGGTCGTCCACTCATCAAGCATCGGGAGTTCACACCACTTCACAAGGCGTGGAACGAACGCTTAGACGCTGATCTTTATGGCCAACGGAGTCAATCCGAGACCGTCAACTCAACGCTAAAGCGAAAGTACGGTGCGTTCGTCCGATCACGACGCTGGTGGAAACAGTTCCGTGAACTCACCATCGCCTGTCTCATTCATAATATCGACCGATCACTCTGAGCAGTCAATATAGCGGATGTACTTCGCACGTGGTGAAGTAGCGCCGACGATAATTGTCCTGCCGAGGAGCTGAAAGCGTAGAATCTGGCTGCTACTCTCTGCTGGTCCGTTGGGCAATGTATTCGCGCGTTTCTCCCTGCAACACGTATTCCGTCTGCTGAAGGTCTGAGATTGACTTGGAACCGGTGACAAACATTGCTGTCCGTAGCTCGGCGATCAGATCCTCAACTCGCTCAATGACAGCGTCCGATCCGTTAGTGGCCGGATTCAGGAATGGTTTTGCCAACCCACCGGCGAGTGCACCTAACGCGATCGCTTTTGCTACGTCCAATCCCGTCCGTACACCGCCGCTCGCAATTACGCAGTCGTGTTCGGCGACACACTCAGCCGTGCTCGCAGCGGTCGGGATTCCCCACTCCCGGAACAGCGCACCGATTCGTTTCTGCCGCGGTGCGTTCGCCGCAGCTGCGCGGTAGGCCTCGATCCCGGACCACGTCGTACCGCCTTTTCCAGCGACATCGATCGCGTCAACGCCTACCCTGGATAGCTTTCGGGCAGTCTCCCCTGAAATTCCGTTACCCGTTTCTTTAACGATGATCGGCACAGAGAGATCCTCAACTATTCGTTTGATGGCCGCCAGACAGTCCCGGCTGTCAACGTCGCCTTCGGGTTGGACGGCTTCTTGGAGGAAGTTCAGGTGGACTGCGAGCGCGTCCGCCTCGATCATCTCCACTGCGCGCTCAACCATTTCGAGATCGTACTCTCGAAGTTGTGCTGCACCGAGATTTCCATAGATGAACGCGTCGGGTGCGGCATCACGGACGACAGTATACGATTCAAGGACGCTGTCATCATCGAGTTCGAGGCCGGCTCGCTGGCTTCCAAGCCCCATAGCGATGCCCGTCTCGCCGGCAGCGCGAGCCAGTGCACGATTGATTTCTGTAGTATTTTGATGCCCCCCAGTCATGCTTTCGATGAAGATCGGAGCGGATAACTCGTGGTCCAGAAATTCGACAGACGTATCGATAGCGTCGTAATGGAGTTCCGGAAGCGCTTCGTGGACGAGCTGGACGTCTTCGAAGCCCGTTCCCGTGGTTTCGACGTCCCGGTCCTGAACGATCCGAATGTGGTCGTCTTTTCGATCTTCAGTCTCCGACGAGGGCCGTTCCGTCATTACTCTACCTTGCGAAAGGGGTTGTAAAACAGTACTGTTTTATCGATTCGATTCTGCCCTCTAGTTCACCTAAACGAAGATTAGTCTATGGCCGGCTACGCGTCCTATTTCTTGCACGACACTCCGAACAGCATCTGAAACAGGAAGGAGGCAACGGTCAGTCCGCACTCCTCAGCGACCGGCTATATCATACGATTTTGTGTCTGGAGAATAGGCTCTCAACAGAGCCTTTTGATTATAACTTTGCAAGCTCATGGCATTGTTGATACATTTCGTGAAAAGAGATCTGAGTCCACTACCACCATTTTTATATATAGATGGGTGATAGCAACTATCATGGAGTGGTGTGAACCTCCGATAGCCGTACTGGCATATATGGATATCGCCAATAGTCGATGGTTGTGGCTTTCGACTCTACCGGTCGTCTCGGTGGTGTTGTTTCAGGCAGCGATCTTTCTCCGTCGGGCGTGGGCCGATGGAAAGGAAATGGGGTTGTCAGACGGCCAACTAAAAACCGGGTTCAAAACCGGAGTGATATCGGCGATCGGTCCCGCTGTAGCGGTCTTGGTCGGAATGTTGGCACTGATAGCCACCGTCGGCGGACCCGTTGCATGGATGCGTCTCACAGTGATCGGATCGGTCGCGTTCGAACTCCCGGCGGCTGAGCTGGGCGTGAGCCAGTTTGGATACAGTCTCGGTGACGGTGATATCACTGAGACGGCGTATGCGACGGCAGTCTGGTCGATGACCTTGGGTGGCACTGGCTGGTTGCTGGTCTCCGCCTTCGGAACGCCGCATATGGAAAAGGCCAGACAGAAGCTTGGCAACGGGAAAGAAAAACTCATTCCGATCATTAGTTCCGCCGCGATGCTCGGGGCCTTCGCCTATTTCCTGACCGGTGAGGTCGCGGCGGGAACGCCCGAAACGGGATCGGTCGCCGTAGGGGGATTGGTGATGCTGGTGCTGTTACGGATAGCCGATAAGAGAGATATACAGTGGTTACGAGAATGGGCGCTGGGAACCGCGATGATCGTCGGTCTCCTGGTCGGAGTAGTACTGCAAGTGACGGTCGGGAGTTGGTGGTAAGATGTCTGAAAGTGAGATCGATGCCAACGTTGCAGACGGCTCGGACAGTAGCAAAGACGTGTACGAGAACGATTTCGTCCCGTATATCAATAAATGGGGGCGGAGGACGAACCTCCTCGCCGTAGCACTCTCGTTCGGTCCCGCAGTGGCCCTACTAACGGTGTTTGGTATTCTCCCGCCGACACAGGCGGTCACCGGTGCGTTCATCTCGGTCGCGGCGACGTACGGTATCTTTTGGCTGGTCGAACCGCTCTCGTATTACCCCGTATTGGGGATCCCGGGTACGTATATGGCGTTCCTGTCCGGGAACATCTCTAACCTGCGATTGCCCTGCGCTGCCGCTGCCCAGGAGAGCGCGGACGTACAAACCGGGACGCCACAAGGAAGCATCATCTCGACGATCGCGATCGCCGCATCGATCGCCGTTAATACGACGCTGCTGGGTGTCGGGGCGTTCGCCCTCGTTTCCGCGTTCCAAGCGCTCCCTGCCCTGTGGCAGAACGCGCTCGACTCGTACCTCGTCCCGGCGGTGTTCGGCGCGATCTTTGCACAGTTCGGACGTGACTATCCGAAAGTGGCAGGTGTTGGGTTCACGCTGGCACTGGCGATGACGACGCTGTTAGAACTCGGATTCCTCAACTTCCTTCCCGGATATCCACTCTATGTGGTGATAATCGTCTCCGTCTTCGGAACGATCCTGATCGCGCGATGGATGTGGGAGAACGGGATGATCCACCCACCGGACGATTCGTGAGCGGTAGTAACAATCAAGGAGCTTCGAAGAAACGAGATATACGCTGAATCACAACCCTATGCCAACGGAAACGATACCCCCATCGGAAGCGGACTTGAAGGAGTGGAGACGGGAGTTCCACCGGTATCCGGAACCCGGCTGGTGTGAGTTCCGAACGACTGTACGGATCGTCGAGGAACTCGAACAGTTGAACGTCGACGAGATCCACATCGGGGCGGACGCTCTCGATCCCGACGAGCGATTGGGAGTTCCTGAGGAGGACGTACTTTCGGAGTGGTACGAGAAAGCGACGTCTGAAACGAACCGTACGGACGTGTTAGAGCAGATTCAAGGCGGTCGCACGGGAGTCGTCGCGATTGTCGAGAACGGTGAGGGCCCGACCGTCGGATTACGTGTCGACATCGACGCGCTTCCCATCACCGAATCGACTGACGGCGATCATCGGCCAGCGTCCGACGGCTTTCGATCGACTAATGAAGAGGTTATGCACGCATGTGGCCACGATTCCCACATTACATTCGGGTTAGGAACGATTCAGTCGGTTATTCAGAGGGATTTCAGTGGGACGCTTAAAGTCTTCTTCCAACCGGCAGAGGAACTCCTCGGCGGTGGAAAAGCGATGGCTTCGGGTCCCCACATTGACGACGTCGACTATCTGTTCGGAGCCCACGTCGGCCTCGATTATCCGACAGGGACGGTCGTTGCCGGACTCGATGAAGCGCTCGCCCTCGCCCGAATGGACGTCACGTTCGAGGGCGAATCTGCCCACGCAGGGTTGGCTCCGAACGAAGGACGGAACGCGGTCCAAGCGCTCATCGCCGCTGCTCATAACATCTACGCGATCCCTCGCCACAGGGAGGGGAAAACGCGCGTGAACATCGGGGAAATCAGCGCGGACAACGCCGCGAATATCATCGCCGACCGAGCAACCGCGTCGATCGAGGTTCGCGGCGAGTCGACCGAACTGATGGAGTATATGCGCGACGCCGTGCAGCGGCACGTAAACACGGCGGCGGAAATGCACGAGTGTGACGCCGAAATCTCTCTCACCGGGGAATCGATACGGCAGGACTGCGACGGAGAACTCGTGGACCTGGTGAGTGAGACGGTAACTGATCGATCGGAGTCGCTCTCACTGATTCGACGTGACGCCTTGGCCGCGAGCGAGGACGCCACGTACTTGATGAAGGCCGTGACGGAGAACGGTGGCAAGGCGACGTACATCGGCATCGGCGGGAACAATCCTAGTGGCCACCACACCCCGAAGTTCGATATCGATGAGGAGTGCCTCTCGATCGGTGTGGAGGTGCTTTCGAAGTCCGTTCTGAAACGCCTCTCTTAGCGATCCATAGCCAAATATTATCCGAGTCAGTTCTGTCCATCACTGCACAAATCCTCGAGTTTAGCGGCAGCTTCGCTCGAATCAATTGCTTCGCGAGCGCAATCGACGCCTGCCCGTAATGTCTCTGTGAGACCGGCGACATATACTGTCGCACCTGCATTTGCGAGAACAATGTCACGCATCGGCCTGCTATCGATCCTGTGATGATCCCGCGAAGAGCGGCTGCGTTCTCCGCCGGCGTACCTCCCGAAACCGCCTCGATACCACTAGGGTCAAGTCCGAGCGTTTCCGGAGTGATCACGTATTCTTCGATCAACTCGCCGGTGACTTCTGCGACGCTCGTTTCCCCATGGATCGTGATCTCGTCGATTCCCTGACCGTGGACGACAAGTGCACGGTCAACCTCGAGGCGGGCTAATACCTTGCCCAGAACCGGCACCAGATCCTGATCGTAGACGCCGACTACTTGTGCGTTAGCTCCAGCAGGATTGGTGAGCGGTCCGAGAACGTTGAAGATCGTCCGGACTCCAAGTTCCTTCCGTGGACCGATAACGGTCTCCATTGCCGGATTGAATACTGGTGCAAGCATGAATCCGATTCCGTTTCGTTCGATCGCGGCTTCGACGGCATGTGGTTCCGAATTGATGTCGACACCGACGGCATCCAGAACGTCGGCACTTCCTGACGATGAGGAGACCTAGTAGTTACCGTGCTTGGCGACTGCCGCACCTGCCCCCGCCGCAACGATCGCGCTGGTTGTCGAGACATTGATCGTATTGTAGCTGTCCCCGCCGGTGCCACAGATGCCAACTAGTGGTGACCGGTCGGGATCAATCGTTCGCATCCCCTGAGCGAACCCAGCGATCTCGGCTTCTGTCTCACCTTTCGTACGGAGAGCAGCGAGTACCGCACCGATCTGTGCCTCTGTAGCCTCTCTAAAGAGTAGTTGAGCAACCTCGCGTGCTCCATCGATAGTGAGATCGTCTCCGGCGGTTATTCGGTCCAAATAGACTCCAATATCATCCATCTATACTTACGTAAGACATCATATACTACAAGTGTTCTGTTTGCTGATCGTCTCGTAACCGCGGAGAATCACGATGCCGATATGTGACTGGTTACTGTTGTCTGTGTGAGTCATCCACTCTGTACGTTTGAAGCAAAAATTCGCACACTTTTGTGCCAAGTAATCCGCCGACTGTTTTACTCTACATCCATGTGGAATGCTATCGTTCATCAATCGTTACGTCTCCAGTGTCTTCGACGGTCACCTCATACCCGCAGTGGACGAACTTAATCCTCCCTCGTGCTCGTGACTGACTTCCCACGTTATGGAATAACTCCTCAAGGGCCTCTGGATCGATCGTGTTGTAGAGGGACTCGACTTCCAGAGGACTCTGATCAGTAGCAGCAGCAATGGCTTCGACAACTGCGACAGATACTGGCTGGTTCGTTGATTCAACGGGTTGAGTCTCCATTTCCGATTAGGCATTGGGGAACCATACGGGAATATTCCCGACTTCACTCTCTTCGGGGGTTTATAAGCTCCTTCTATTGAGCAGGAGTATTACAAGGGGTTCCGTTGGCTGTAACGGAGGCAGGTTGAAAGAGCAAACGTCGAAATATCCGCCATTGAGCAGACCGAATCACAGGTCGTGTTGTGCAGGATTGATCCGAAGAGGGATCCAAAAGGCGTTACCACGTCCGTCTTGTAGAACGCGCCAGCAGAACTCGTACTCACGTTCGTCGGAGTAGTCGAGTTGCCAACCACGATTTGTGAATCGAACTGGATGATCGTTATCGAATTCCGACGCATTGTACGCCTTCCGGAGTTGAGGGATGCATTTCTTAAGCGCGTCCTTCGCGTGTGACGTGAGGTTGTAGCCAGTGACGACATCATTGACTGCTGTCTGTGTCCGCGCTACTCGAGAAAGCATCGTCGAGTGGACGGCGATAGATAGCCACGGTACGTTTGAGGCGTTACTCTTTGTACACCGTCGGTGGTAGAGTGTGGATTGTTTCTATTCTTGGGAAATATAACTCACCTATCCTCGTATTGAACGTCAATCCAGACCTCGTTTTCGGGTTTCGGGTCGGGAAGTAGAAGAATCCTATCGACTAGACTCGTGCAAACGCATTCCTTCCAAGCTTCCATCGCAGTGGTGTGGTACGCTTCGACGATCTCCGTGTCGACGTTTCCCCCGTGATCGCTGTGCGCGATCGATCGCGATTCCTGTCGCGTCGGGATTGAAATCCGAGTCCGATACCGATCATAATCGTCGCGGACGCTGACAAAGGCCTCAGGACGTAGGTGGATCGCTGTAGAATCAACGTCCGATGGCGAGTCCCTGTCATCAAGAACGTGGGGTACCGCCTTTACCTCACTTTCGAACGGTGGCGAGATACGGAGGACATGGCGACGGTGTTCTGCCTCCTCGTCACGATTTTGTTTGAACGCCTCAACAACATTCGTGGGGTCAACGACGACAGTGTCGATACGGTCCGCTACAGTTTGAGGTTCGGGGCAAGTCATTCCGTAGGAGATCCATATTCTCCCAATTCATAAACCGTTACTGGTCGTTGAGACGGTGCTTAGATCTGCACAACAATAGCATAAACACCCACGGAAAGTGAGTGTCGTCACTCTTTCAAGAGCGCTTAGTTTTCACAGCCCGGTGATCAGTTTATCGCGTTACCCAAATCGCTTCAACCGTACATAATGAGATTGATTCCAAAGGACGTAATCTATTTCGACGACTCGATCAGGTGTTCTACTGATCGTTCATTAATGCAGTGGCGATCGATCAGTAGTGGAAGGAATGTACGGTACTCTTTTCTATGAGAAAGGATTATTCGTAGACGAATGACGCGTTATTTTGAGGACCTAGAGAGCGGCACCCGAGAATACTGTGGCCATCATGCTATCCGAGAGCGAGATATCAAAGAATGGGTGGCCAAAGCCGAATCGGAATATCAACAGAATACGAATGAGAACGGTGAGCTGATCGCCCCAAAACAGTATATACGAGCCATCTGTGGGCGTGTCCTATTAAGCACGCCACAGGAGATTGCTTTGAAAGGAATAAACGAAATCAAGGAACTCGAGTATCACGAACAGCTTCGACCGGGAGACGTATTGTCTGTTACTATCAGAGTAGTGAATATCGATCCAGATCAAGATGATTCTCATTTCCCCACAGTCGATATAAAGGTTACTGGCCGGAACCAAAGCGATGACGAGGTAATAACGTATTTCGCGAAAGCAATAGTCGAACGAGAAGAGTAACAGCACATGGACAATAGTCAGCCAAGTGGATGAAGTGGAACTGCTATGACTTAAACGGAGCTATCATCTCATCGTCGAACGGAACAGGTGCTCCAACTCGGTCGAAGCAGCCGTATTCTGTGATTCCCCTAATATTCGTTTTTCCGCTACTGGTAAATTCGTGAGCAATCCGAATCGTCTCCTGATCAACGCTTCTCACGTCACATTCGACATGGAGTTCGGTTTCAAATTGAACGGGCGACTGAAACTCCCACTCCCAATTGCGGAGCCGGTACGGCTGTTTCTCACCAGCAAGTTCGCCGAGACTCATTCCCTGCTCGGCGAGGAACTCCTCTAAGGCGATCCCCGCGAACCGGGGATACTCCTCGAAGTAGGACAGTTCCGCGCCCTCGATGTATGGGCTCCGAATTGGGACCGACTTCAAGTACGAGGGCAGGTCCGTGCCCTCGTCTGTTTCTGTCGTCGGACCGACCTCGGGGTCTCGATCGACACACGCGTCTGCGAACGCCGACCGAACCTGCTCCGGTAATGGACGTGCACCGCCGCTTGACGATATCGTCACGTGAGTCATTCGCGCCGTCGCAAGGCACTCGCCATCGGCGTCGAGGATCTCGTAGAGGAGTTCAACGCTCGATCTCCCGACGTCGATGGGCACTGTCTCGACGGTGATCTCGTCACCGAGTGCGGGATACCGGTGGACGGTGGTGTCGACCACAACCGGCGCGTAGGGAATACCGTCGTCCGCGAGGATATCCTCGAACGGATAGCCGAAGGCAGCGGAGACCTCCTGTGTTGAAATCAGCTGCCAGTCGAATAGGACGGATCCGTGAACGAGCGGTCCAGCGAGCTCTCCAAATCGCACCTGCGTATCGCTAATCGTTTGCACACCGCGTTCGTATTTGGTCGAGAACTACTATACTACAGGAAACGGCAAACGATACGACGCGAACATGATGAGATCGGAGCCAGGAACGAGTAAAACGATTTTTATGTAACGGTCGTGATTCGCCACTATGACCGTCGACGACGGACTGATCCGAGACGAATTGTTCGACGATCCGTTCTGCAACTCTCTCGACATTACGTTCGACAAGGTCGAAGACGGGGCGGCCACGGCACGAATGCCAGTCACGGAGTCGCATCTGAATTTCGCCGGCGTCCTTCACGGTGGCGCTGTCTTCACGCTCGCGGATGCGGCAGCCGGAGCAGCGCTTTCCTCCCGTGTCGGTACGGACGCCAATATCGCGCTCGAGGCGAATGTGTCCTTCCTTGAGGCAGTGGACGCCGGTGAGACGGTGATCGCGACCGCGGAGATCCCTCACGAAAGCCGGAAGACAGCGGAAATGACGGTGACGGTAGAGACGGAAGCCGGGGCGCGCGTCGCCTCCTATCGATGTCGCGGATATAAATTCTAAGGCCACGACGGCCACGTATCCGCCTGTTCGGAGCCTGAACCGACTCTTCGATGCAAAGCCACATCGCTGGCGAGAGACCACCGATAGATCGACTGGAATCGCTGGCGGACAGGACGACCGGTTAGGCTGTGATCATCCGAGTGAGGATGACTCGCAGAACGATAACTCGTTCCAGTATCTCATTGCGATCTCGCGACCACTGCGTTCGCTACGGCCATGGTCGTTCCTGTAAACACAGGGGTAACGGTCGCCTCGGCCAGAACGGTCGTGACATCAACAGACCGGATTCAGTCACGCATGTTCAGCCGCTTCGTTCGGCGACCAGTTTGGGCCGGAGGATGGATTCCGAAGTACGTCTCCTCCTGCCGCATCTTCGCCGGACTGATAGCAGACGGATCAGTCGTCGCCGATAGCGGCATCATCGGTAGCTGCACCGACATCGGGCATCCGAAGGACGTCGACGTCGGTCTCTGGACCGAGCGGTTCGACGCGGACGCTCGAGACCTTGTACTCGGGGATCCCCGACTGCGGGTCGAACGTCTCCTGTGTGAGTTTGTTGACCGCGCCGGCGGCGAAATGCATCGGGATGAACAACGTCCCCGCGTCGACGCGCTCGGTGACCTGTGCTTTGACGACAATCTCGCCGCGGCGGGACTCGACACGGACGTACTCTCCGTCGGTGACGTCGAGTCGCGCGGCCAGTTCGGGATGGATCTCGACGAAGCTCTCGCCTACGTGGCTCATGAGCCCCTCGACACGGCGGGTGAGCTGACCGGTATGCCAGTGATAGAGGACACGACCAGACGTGAGCGTCAGTGGGTAATCCTCGTCCGGAATCTCGCCAGGCTGGCCGCTGTCCGCCGGGACGAAGCGGGCGCGCCCGTCCTCGAAGTTGAAGTTCCCGTTCTCGTAGTCGTACAGATACGGCGTCCCGGGGTGGTCTGCGTGCGGAACCGGCCACTGCAGCCCGTGCTGAGGACCCTCCTCGAGGCGGTCATAGCTGACGCCGCCGTAGATTGGGACGAGGTCACTGATCTCGTCCATGATCTCCCGCGGATGGTCGTAGTTCCAATCGTAGCCCAGACGGTTCGCCAGTTCCTGGGTGATCTCCCAGTCCTGCCGCGCGTCGCCGGGCGGGGCGGCCGTCGGGCGGACGCGCTGAATCCGTCGCTCCGTGTTGGTAAACGTCCCGTGTTTCTCCGGCGACGTCGCCGCGGGGAGTATCACGTCTGCATGTTCGGCCGTCTCAGTCATGAAGATATCTTGGACGACAAGGAAGTCCAGCGCCTTGAGGGCTTCTCCGGCGTGCTGCACGTCGGGTTCGGATAGCGCGGGGTTCTCGCCGACGATGTACATCCCGCGCAGGTTCCCCTCGTGGGCTTCGCGGAACATCTCGGGGACTTTGAGACCGGGTTCGGCTGGCGGGTGCTCGCCCCAGACGTCCGCAAATTTTTCCTGTATCTCGCCATTGGACGGGTCTTGATACCCTGGCAGACTACCGGGAAGCGTCCCCATGTCCCCGCCGCCGCCCTGCACGTTGTTCTGGCCGCGGAACGGCGAGAGGCCGGCTCCCGGCTTTCCGAGCTGGCCGAGCGTTAGCGCGAGGTTCGCGAGCGCCAAGATGTTCTGCGTACCGTGGCTCGACTGGGTCATTCCCATCGCCCAGCCGAAGACGACGGTGTCGGCCGCGGCGAGGGTCTTCGCAGCCGACTTGAGTTCCGCAGCCGGGACGCCCGCGACTTCCTCGACCCGTTCGGGCGTGTATGGCTGGACCTTCTCACGGAGGTCCTCGAAGCCGGTCGTGTTCCGCTCGATGAACGCCTCGTCGTGGAGATCGTTCTCGATCACGTAGCGGATCAGCCCGTTGATCCAGGCCACGTCGTAGCCCGGCTCGGTCCGGGTGTACTGGTCGGCATGTTCGGCGATGCCAACTTGCCGCGGATCGAACACGACCAGATCGGCGCCATCGCGGACGTTCTGCTTGATTCGCGTTGCCAGTACCGGGTGGCTCTCGGTCGTGTTCGAACCGGTGATAAGGTAAGCGTCGGCCTCGCCGACATCCTCGTTGATTCGGTTGGTCATCGCGCCGTAGCCGAGCGTCTGCTGGAGCGCCGCGACCGTCGAGGAGTGACAGAGACGCGCGCAGTTGTCGACGTTCTTCGTCCCCAGGACCTGTCGGGCGAACTTCTGGACGAGGTAGGCCTCTTCGTTGGTCCCCTTCGACGACGCGAGACAGCTAACGGCGTCGACGCCGTGCTCGTTCTGGATCTCTCGGAGACGTTCCGCGACGTACTTGAGCGCGTCATCCCACGAGACCGACTCGAACTCGCCGGAGTCGGTCCGGACGAGCGGCTCGGTGAGTCGCCGGTCGCTGTTCGCGAACTCGTGGCCGAACTTCCCTTTCACGCAGGTCGAGAAGTTATTGGCGGGCGCTGCGGACGGATCGTCGACCGGTACGGTACCGATCGTGTCGCCGTCTTTGCCCCACATTTCGAAGCGACAGCCGACCGCACAGAAGCCACATGTCGTCTCTTCGGCATCGAGGTTTTCGAGGCGAACGTCGCTGACGAAATCGGCGATGTCAAAGAGCCGTCCTTCCGGGAGCGTCTTCGTAGCGATGTTTTCCGCCGTATGTTCACCGGCCAGTACCGCTCTGTGACCGTACTCGCTGGCGAGTTCCGCGACGCGGTCCTTGGCGCGCTCCATGAAGCGAGCGACTCGCGCCTCCGCCACGTCGTCGCCGCCGACCGCGTTAGTGTGGCTGAGAGCGCTACCGGGGTCGGGCGACCGATTCGGTGCAGTCGTGTCGTCTATGGTTTCCACCTCGTCGGTTTCGACGACCGTCCCGATGGAGTTGCGATGGGTGAAGCCGGGAAGCGGCAGCGTTCCAGGGCCACCGATTCCCTTCTCGGTGAGCGCGCCGGTCGGACAGACCGTCGCGCAGTGGCCACAGGAGACGCACTCAGAGTCGGCCATCGTCTCCGCGTCCGACTGGAAGCCGATCCGAGCGTCCTCGCCGTGGCCCTCAATCCGGAGCACGCCCTCGACCTGCACGTTGTTACAGCCCTCCACACAGCGGTTACAGAGGATGCACTTGTTGCGATCGATCTGGATGAACGAAGAGGTGTCGTCGATCGGTTCGTACTCGCTCCGCTCGTCGAACACGCCATAGCGCGGGTGGTCGACCCCCTCGCTGATCGCGGCGTCCTGTAACTCACAGCGCCCGTTCCCGTTGCAGGTCGTACAGCGGAGGTTGTGGTTCGAGAGGATGAGATCGAGGTTCACGCTCCGACTCTCCGCGGCGTCGGGCGTGTCGGTCCTGACCGACAGCCCGTCCTCCGCGGGGAACGAACAGGACGGAACGAGTCCGTGTTCCTCCGTCTCGACCATACAGGTCCGACACTCGCTTCGAGGGCCGATCTCCTCGCTTGCGTCGCCGTCCCGGTCGTAGTAACAGAGCGCAGGGACGTCGGCGTCGTCCTCGAGGCCGTCGGCGCCCGGGTCGACGGAGACCGTCTCGTCGTCAACGGCCTGCATCGCGTCGATAACAGTCGATCCGGGCGGAACGGTCACCGACTGCCCGTTGATCGAGAGGGTCGTCGGTTTGTCGCTGGCCGTGCCGGCAGGGGGATCGTTCGCAGTGCCCGTCTCGAACGTTGCTGTCACTGGCGTCTCATTCCGTTGATCGTCGATTGTCGGTATTCGTGGAAGTGGATCGTGCGTATTCATAAGTGATCAGAACACGTTCCGCTCGGACAGCGCCCGTTGGCGTGGGCGCGAAACTCGGATTCGAATTCGTCCATAGCCGTGATCACAGGACGCGGAGCAGTGGCACCGATCTGGCAGTTGCTCGAGCGAGCCATGACGCGTCCCAGTTCGCGGATTTCGTCGCTTCTAAACGCGCCCGCGTAGACGTCGCGAAGCAGTTCCGTGAGCTGTTTCGTCCCCTCCCGTCCGGGGACGCACCGGCCGCTGTTGGCCTCCGAAGCGAATCGCGCTCGCTCGCCAGCGGTCGCGACCGCACAGCGTCCGTCGCGAAGCAGTTCGACGACGCCGTCGGTTCCGAGATCCACCGCGGTGAGCGACTGTGCAGTGGGGATGACGCCCAGATCGGTCGTGAACCCGCCAAAGACACCGCCGACACAGGCCATCTTGAACGATCCGTTCATCGAAACGGCATCACGGGTCGCCTCGAGCGTCGCGCTCGAGTCCAGTTCGACGATCGCCGGCGTCTCGACGTCGCCGGTTACGGTCATGAGCCGCGTTCCCGGATCCGGGGCGTCGGCGTCGAGCGACTCCGGGGCGTAAACGGCCTGCCGGACCTGTGCGAACGTCCGCGGCGTGTGCACGATCGTCGGACGGCCGTAGAGGCCGTACTCGGCTGGGGTCGGCGGTTGCAGGCGGGGTTCAATCCGGTCCGCACCCTCCATGGCCTCGAGCGCGGCCGTCGGCGCGCCGGCACGGTACTCGTCGGGGCCGGCAACAACGTCTGGCACGACTGGCAATTTGTCTTCGACGGCGTTTGAGGCCTGTCGAACGTGTCGCTGGAGGTTGGTCTCGTGTTCGTTCAAATAGACGACCGCGTCCTCGGCACCGATGTACTCCGCGACCGCTGCGACGCCGTCGAGGACTGCAATCGGCGCCCCGGCGAGCAGCGTCCGGTCGGCTCGCTGTCGATCGTCGGGATCGTTCGCGTTGACGATAACGACCGGATCGCCGTCGGTCTCGCAGGCCCGTTTCCAGGCATCAACGGTCGGCTCGTCGGCGATGGCGTCGCCTCGTCCACGGGCGAGAATCCCAATATCCGCGGCCACACTGGCGTCGCGTTCGGTCGAACATAGTGTGTAGTCGGCCGGATCGAGCGGATTGACCCAGCCGCACGGACCGAGGACGAGCCGTCTGCCCGCAGCGAGCGGGCCAGTTCCTGGAACCGGAAGCGACGTCGCGTCCGGATCGTGGTCGACGATGGCGTCGGCGCGGGACATCGGGAGTCCATTTGATTCAAATTCCGTGACGAGATCTCGAGCCGTCGACGGGGACGGCGAGCGAAAGAACGCGGTCCGCCCGTCGTCGGTCATGAGGACCAGCGGTTCCAGTTCGTCGACGCCGGTGGGTCCGGTTCGGACAACCGACACAGAAGCCGCGGCGTCGCGAGCGGCGTCGTAAACGCGGTCACCTCGATCAGCTGCGACCGCTGCCGAGACGCGAACGACCGGCGATCGACGAACGGCTCCTATCTCATTCGTCATCGGTACTCACGGTTTGCGATTGGACATTAAAAAACACCCGAATGTCACCGTCTGCTAAGTCAATATCGACGCCTTGAGGACGCAGCGAACGGTTCGATAGAACGATGACTAACCCGCAATTCGATGATGTTCGGGAACGGGCCGCCGAGGCGGTTACCGAGAAGGATCTCCGATCCGTGTATACCGGGCTCGTCCACGAGGACGGTCGTCACGAGTACTACTTCGCTAACGACACGGAGGAGGCGGCGGAACTCCGGGAGGTAGCCACGATCCAACTCGGCATGTTGCTCCGCGTGCTTGCGGACCGTTCCGACAGCTCCATCGAGGAGATCACCGACCTCGCGGTCGAGCGCGCCGAACAGATGCAGCCCCGGTAATTCTCGTTCGTCCGGATCAGAAATCGCGGCAACTGCGGCGATCACTCGTTGACGGAGCGGCCAAACCGTCCCGCTCCCACCCCCTGGCGGCGTAGTAGCGATCGAGCGCCCGCTCGTAACCAGCAGCCGGTTCGCATTTCCGACAGGTCTCGGCGTACCGCCAGTACAGTCTCTCGAGGTCGTCGGTCGGTCGAATCGGATCGTTCTGGACGATGATCGCTTACCGGTTCTTCGCCATTGGGACACTGCCAGATAAACGCCTCCGATTAGCGGCCACGTCCGCGTCGAGACTGTCCGTACCGCCATCGTGACGGAACCCTCACGTGTGCTACGGCACCGTCTAGCAAAATTTAACAGTAGCGGCGGAGTTGGTGACGTATGATCGTCGAAGACGAGAACGGCGTGCGGACGGTCACGTTCGACCGGCCCGAATCGCTAAACGCGTTCACCGCCGATGCGGCCGAATCGTTAGCCGAGGCCATCGACAGCGTCAACGCCGACGAGTACGATGCGGTCGTCCTCACCGGCGAGGGCGACGCATTCAGCGCCGGTGGCGACCTTGAGGCGATGGCCGACCGAGACGAGACGCCGAAGGAGTCCCTTGACCGGACGACCGAGACGCTCGGTCGAGTCGTCGAAGCGGCGCTCACGTCCGAGGTCCCGATCGTCGCGAAAGTCAACGGCGACGCCGTTGGCGCCGGCCTCGCGGTGACCGCCGTCAGCGACTTCGCGTACGCCGCTGACTCCGCGTCGTTCAGCTGTGCGTTCGCGCGAGTCGGCCTCGTTCCGGACACCGGTGGGACGTTCTTGCTGCCCCGATTGCTTGGTCTCCGTACCGCCAAGCGGCTGGCGATGACCGCCGAGTTCATCTCCGCGGCCGAAGCCGCGGAGATTGGACTCGTAAACGAGACCATTCCGGACGACGACCTTGAGGCAGCGGTCGACGACCTCCTCGAAACGCTTCGAGAGCGTCCGACAACGACGCTGGGACTGACAAAACGCGCGATCCACGAAAACATGGGTCGGTACTGGCGAGAGGCGCTCGATCACGAACTTCTCACTCAATCGATCGCCTACGGCACACCGGAGCACGAAGACGGCGTCGCCGAATTTCTCGAGAAGTAAGTCGACTGCCGCGGTCGACTCGTAGAGCGGACTGCAGGAACCAGCAGGCGTAGCTGCCGACGCGGGCACGAGAAACTATGAGCCGGTCCCACCCGTCGAACGTTAACTAATATCACTCCGCTGCTCGGTATCACGCCGTTCAACCAATTCGCGATTCTCGAGCGAGAGCACTTCGGTTTCGGACTGATTCGTTACCGAGATTCGTTCGTGGACGATGCCAGTGGTTGGATCGCCCTCAGACGGTCGCGTTTCGAGGATCGTCGTCTCTACGGAAAGAGTGTCCCCCGGCCGAACCGGTTCGTGCCAGCGAACATCGTCGATTCCGAGACCGGCGATGACGGCTCGCTCGCTCCGGACTTCGTCGACAAGACATCGAACCGCTAGGGAAAGTGTGTGATATCCGCTAGCGATGAGGCCATCGAACCGGCTTTCCGTTGCCGCTTCCGGATCGGTATGGATCTCGAGCGGATCGAACTGCCGTGCAAACTCGACGATGTCGTCTGCCGAGACCGTTACTTCACCGCAGTCGATCGTTCGTTCCCGGATATCCTCGAGATATCGAGTTTCGCTCTCTGAATCGGTCATAGAGACGAGTCGTTCCTCCTGCCAAGTTAACGTTGGTATCTGCAGTCACCGAGACTGCAGTCCGTCTCTCCGGCGCGCGCGGGATCACATTCGTTACTTGAATCGATGAACCTGTCCGATAGGTTAGAGAGGGATTTTAGTTGTAGGCCGCTTCACTACTTGACAACGGGTATGGCAGGGAAATATATCACGTCCGAAAGCAATCTACCGGACGATCCCGAAGGGGAGGAGATCCAGTTACAGGTTAGTGACGAAGAGACGAAAGAAATCTTCAATATCCGGGCCAAGATCGATCGAGATCCCGACAATCTCGTCGATCCGGACACGCTGACCGTGGTGAAAGGCCCACACGAGAACACCGAAGAAGAGTGGTATCTCGATGTTCTCGAGACGGATAGCGGCGATCCGGTCGACACTGAACTGCTCGAATCGACGATGACCGCCCTCGAAGAGCAGTCGACCGTTATCAACACCCGCTCGAAGGAGGTGAAGACTCTCCTGCAGTATCTCACGGAAAAAGGGGAGTACGATTCCGTCTCCGAGGCGAGTCGAACGATCATGCTCGAGTATCTCTCCGATACGTATCCGGAACTCGTCAGCGAATACATCGATCTCAAAGTACAGTCGGAGCGGAACGAACTAGCTAACGAATTACACGATTACAAATGACGGCCAGTAGCCTCCGGCAGTACCTCCAAACGCTCGAGACGAACGGAGACCTCCACCGAATTAGCGAGCCGGTCTCGTGGAATCTCGAGGCCAGCGCCGTCACGATGCTGCTGAACGAAGAAGACAGCGCCGTGCCGCTATTCGAGAACGTCGATTCAGCGCGACTCGTCGGCGACCCATATCGGGGAACCCAACGACGACCCTGGGAACGGATCGCCCTGGGACTCGGATTGCCGTCGGATCTCTCGTACAGAGAGTTCTACGAAGCGGTGATCGAACGGCTGAAAAACCCGATAGAACCGGTAACAGTATCCACAGACGACGCGCCCTGTAAAGAGGAGATACAGACGGGCGACGACGTTGATCTCCTGGACTTTCCCTGGCCGTACATTCACGCGGGCGACGGCGGACGCTATTCGAATCTCCATACGCTCGTCGCACCGGACCCTGATTCCGAGTGGGTCGACTGGTCGAACCATCGAACGATGATCCACGACGGCGAGACGAGCAGCGTCCTCCTGCTGGCGGGTGAGCAAACGCCGAATCTCTACTATTACAAGTACGAGAAACGGGACGAACCGATGCCGGTCGCGATCACCGTCGGCGCTGAACCCGCCGTTCAGTACACGTCCGTGATGTGGATTCCGACGGGACGAAACGAAGCGGAATACGCAGGGGGATTGAAACAGGAACCGGTTGAACTCGTACCCTGTGAAACCAACGACCTCTCGGTCCCAGCGACGGCCGAACTCGTCATCGAGGGCGAAATCCTCCCGAACGAGCGTCGTGACGAAGGACCGTTCGGCGACTACTTCGGCTATATGCACGGCCCCAGACGGTCGATGCCCTTGTTCCGAGTGACCGGAATCACTCATCAAACCGATCCGATACTCCCGTTCTGCGTCGAGGGGACCGGTGTTGGGCATTCGGAAAACACAACCAGTTCGATGGAAATCGGCTGTGTCGGGCCGGACGCAACGCTCGGACTGCGGACCGCCGGGTTCGACGTCGAATGCTGTGCCCCCTGGAAGTCGACGCCGAGGACGATCTACGCGATCTCGACCGAGAAGACCAACCCCAGCTATCTCCACGATATGGCGAATTTCATCTTCACGACGTGGGGAATGCTCCACGTCGACTTCTTCATCTTCGTCGACGCTGACGTCAACCCGCTCAATCAGCGCGAAGTGCTCGAGGCGCTCGCCCTCCACGCGGATCCCGACGCGGATTTCCATCAGTTCGGCGTCGAGACGATGCCGAAGGTGCCGCTCAACATCTATCAGACGCCGACCGAGAAGGGGGACATCCAGACCGGAACGTCGAAAGCGAAGACGGCGAAGGCGTACATCGACGCGACCAGCGACGGAGCCGGCCGGGAGGCGCAACCGACCCACGACGTCGAGCGCAGATATCGGGCGCAAAAGATACTGGAACGAGCCGGCGTCGAATCGAGCGAGCTGTCGTTCGTCGATCCCGGGGAGGCCACGCAATGACGACGGTGCGACGGCACCTCGATCGGCTTCGGGAAACGGGCGATCTGATATCCGTGACGGAACGCGTTCACTGGGAGGGCGCGGTCGCCGAGGTCGCGAGCGAGGCAACCCGGCACAACTGCCCCGTAACGCTGTTCGAGAACACGTCCGGGACGGTCCGGCCGGTGAGCGGCGTTTACGGCGGCGCCGATCAGTTCGCCAGCGCCGACCAACGGCCGTGGCAGCGAATCGCACAGGCACTCGATCTCGGCCCGGAGTGCTCGTATACCGAACTGATCGAGCACCTGGCGCGGTGGGAGACGTCCGACATCGACGACGTCACCGACGAACCGGCTGCGACCGTCCGCGGCAGTGGCGATATCTATTCCCTCGGACTCCCGACGACCAGCGACGGGACGCCGCTCGTCTCCCTGGGTCTACTCGTCGTCGAGAGGGACGGTGTCACGACCTGGGCACCGATCAGAGGGCGGGCACAGCGAAGCCAAACGCTGCGACTCTCCGTTCCCGAGTCGGTCGTCGAGTGGTGTACGTCCCCGGCCGACGTGAGCGTCGTTCTCGGCGTCTCGGTTGCTCCCCTCATTGCGGCGCTTCAGGGATGGACACAGGGCCAGACGACGCCGAGCGTCCCGAACCTCGCGGCGGGACTGGCCGACGTCTCCGTGACGACGGCCGGATCGCGGACCGTCCCGTCGGACGCCGAAGTTCGCATCGACGGGCGGATGAACGCCGTCGAATCGTCGGCAACCGAGGGGACCGAACCGCGAGCGGCGTGGGAACTGACCTGCGAGACAGCGACTGTCGATGTCAACGTCGAGACAGTCGCCGTTCGCGAGGACCCGATCGTTCCGTTCACTCCGCTCGGCGAACCGTTGACCGACGATATCCACCTGATGTGTCTCGTCGAGACGGCGAAGCTCTTTCGCCGGGTGAACAACTACTGGGGCGTCTCTCCCGTCGAGTGGATTCAGCTGCCGGTCGAAGGGCGACTCGGCTTCTGTATCGTCTCGAGTGAAATCCTGTACGCGGGGTTCGAGTGGCAACTGGCGAATACGCTCTTCTCGTTCTCCGATCTGTTCGACAAGGTGCTCGTTCTCGACGAACAGGCCGATCCGACGAATCTCGCTCGAGCGATCGACGATATGTGGGTCAAGGCCCACCCGGCCAACGACTGGATCTTCAGCGAACCGAACGCCTCGAGCGCAGCCGCCCCGCTGTATCGCTCGGACGACGAAAACGGTTCTCGACTCTACATCAACGCCACGTGGGATCCACGGTGGAACGAGGAATACATCGCCCCTCGAGTGACCTTCGAGACGGCGTTCTCCGAGAATGTTCTGGAATCACTCATCGAGCGATGGGAGGAACTGGGTCTCGACGACCTCCTCGACGAACGAGGGGTGAGTACCGATCATGAGTGACGTCGTTCGGATCCCTGTCGGCGACGGATCACCGGAGGGAACGAACAGTGCGTACATCCTTCCGGCGCACGGCGTCGTCATCGATCCCGGACCACCGACCGAAACAGCGTGGACTTCCCTTCAGAACGGGATCACGGAGACCGGCCTCATGTTCGATGACGTCGAACACGTCTTTGTTACCCACTGGCACATCGATCATGCCGGTCTGGCGTATCGACTCGCGGATCGTGCTAACGCGACGGTACACGCTCATCGGGACGATGCAGCTTTGATCGGCGACTACGCATCCGCCCGGAGACGACGGCTTCGCCGCGACCGACGGACTCTCGAGCGGTGGGGCGTCCCGGAGTCGGTTCGAGACGATGTGCTGAGTCGGGATACGTCGTCCCCGCTCCCGGACTCGTTCGTAGTGGTCGGTCACGAAAGCGGTGATACCGTCGCCGGCGTCGAGTTCGTTCACACGCCAGGACATACTGCCGGTCATGCGTCACTGAAGACGGACGAGGATCTCTTCCTCGGAGATCTGTTGTTACCGACGTACACGCCGAACGTAGGGGGGAGCGATACGCGACTCGACGATCCGCTCGGGCGATATCTCACGTCAGTGAACAGACTCGAGTCGACATCGGGAGACGGAAACCCGGGTCACGGAGCAGAACTCGAGATCGAGAGCGCGAGCGCCGACGTGAGACGTCACCACCGAGATCGGGCCAGAGCGGCCTTTCGAGCGATCGCGACGTCAGAGGTGACAGCACGAACGCCGTGGGAGGTAGCGAGACAGCTGTTCGGGGATATGCGAGGGATCCACGCGAAGTTCGGCGCCGGCGAAGCGGCCGCCCACCTTCAGCGACTCGCTGAACTGGGGATCGTCGAGCGCTTAGACGGGGAAGCGGTTCGATACCGTCCGAAAGTCGACTCATGTCCAGACGACCTCTCGCTGACGCCGTAGTTCGAGTCACCGCAAACCGTCGGCTCAGACGTTCTTACGATCGCCTTGAACACAGTAGTCTGAGAAGCTGGCTTGGATCATCAGTCGACAGCCACATCGGATACGCTACCCGAGCACGGATAGCTCATCGCGTTTGAAAATATGAAAACGCCACTGATCTGCCAGAGGCGGAAACCAGCGGTATCGGACGTAGTCGTTACTCCTCGGCGCCCGGTTCTTTGTCTCCGAGCTCCACGCCTAGGAAGTCGGGCTCTCGATCGTTGAGGAACGCACTGACACCTTCTTCCGCGACGTCGGAACCGAGCAATCGGTTCTGCAGCTCTCGCTCGTGGACCAGCGCGTCCTGCAGGGGCATCTCGAGCCCTTCGTTGACCGCCAGCTTGTTGTTGCCGACCGCGACGCTCGGCTTCTGGACGATCTCCTCGGCGAACTCGAAGGCGGCGTCTTCGATCTCCTCCGGGGGGAAGATCTTGTCGAAGATACCCTTCTCGGTCGCCTCTTCCGGCGTGAACGTCTCGCCGGTGAGCATCATTTCGAGCGCCTCAGAGCGGTCAATGTACCGGGGGAGCAGCTGGGTCCCCGCCTCGCCGGCGATGAGACCGAGGCTGATCTCGGGCATGCCGATATTGTAGCTCTCGTCGTTGCCGATGTACCGGAAGTCACAGGCGAGCGCGAGCTCGAGCCCGCCGCCCATACAGTGACCGTTGACCATCGCGATGAAGATCGTGTCGGTCGAGCGGATCTTCATCATGACTTCCTTGCTCGTCTGGCTCGCGTACCCGACCTGTCGGCCGGATTCCTCGTTCAGCTCTTGGATGTCGAAGCCGGTCGAGAAGAACGTATCGTTCGCGCTACCGAAGAGCACGGCCCGGATGTTCTCGTCGAATCGGATCGACTCAACGGCACGCTGTAGCTCCAGGAGGACGTTGATATCGTGTGCGTTCGCCGGCGGACGGTCGAGTCGGAGGATGCCGACGTGACTGTTCACTTCCGTCGTGAAATACTCGAGTTCAAGCTCGTCGAACGATCGGAGTTGCATACAGAACACTCATCGGGTCGCCCATATAAATAACTTTCCCAAATAGGTTGGATTATGGCGGTAGAAGCGCTGAGGATACCGGTCGCTATGGGAGCCGAGGGCGTACTAAACGCCAACGGAGCAGCTATCGACCAGTGTCCGGGTTTGCGCCGTCGTATTTGATACGTTCGAATACCGTGTTGCAGTCGTTGCAGTAGTACTGGGTTTTCGAGATCTCGCTGCCGAAGGCGGACTCCCGTTCCGTATCCGTCGATTCACAGAACGGACACGTTACGGTCGGTTTCGAGAGGTGGTCGTTCATTGGCGTCAGTTCATCGCGAACAGTTCGTTCGCTTCGCCGCGGAGCTGTTCGACGTCCGTGTCACTGATCGAGCCAGTATCCACTCGTCGCCGCGTTTCGTCCCACTCCTCGAGTGCGGGCGCGTCCCAGTCGACGTTCTCGAGCGAGACGTCCGTCCCGGCGAACAGGTCTCGGTAGTGCTGGACGAACGACTCACGAATCTCGGCAATCGGTCGATCTGTGAATCCAGCCTGATACAGCGGATCCTCGTCCTCGTCGTACGCGGCCGGGCCAATGAGCGCGAGCGTCTGTGGAAGCGTCGTTTCCAGCGTCTGCTGGACCGTCTCAGGATCCTCCGCGGCCAGCGTCTCGAGCCGCGCATCGTGGTACTCGAGGTGGAAGTACTCGTCCTCGCCCATCTTGGTGATCAGGCCGGACAGATCGTCTCGGCCGATCGCGTCGATCAGATACCACGCGGCTCGGTCGGCCGGCGCGATTGACGCCAGGTACGTCGGCCACTCGCCGTCGATGCGGTCGAGACAGGCCGCGTTGGCGAACTCGTCGGGATCGCGGTGACCGCTCAGCCAGTCGGCGTCCCGTCCCTGTTCTTCGAGTTCGCGCGCCAGTTGCCGAACATGGCCGATCTCTTCCTGGGCGGCGCTCGCTCCGCCGATATCGTCCTCGAGCGACGGTCCCGAGAGGCTCCACTGGGCGTACCGGTGCCCGAGGAGGAGCTTCGTGTCGTAGATCGCCTGTACGTAGTCGACCGCCGCTTCGGACCAATCCTCACTCATGAGCGACCACCTCGAGGTCAGGCCGTCCACCGGTCACTTCCAGCAGGTGCTCCGTTCTGGCGACGGCGAGGAGGTCCCAGTCCTCTTCGTTGAACGTGTTGTGGGCGTATATCTGTGCGAGTCGATCGCTCTCTGCGGTGACGTTACCGATGTGTTTGGTATCGTCACCTTGGTTGATTCGTGCGAATACTTCGTATTTCATGGTCATTAGAGACTGATACCTGATTCACGCATCTTTTCGCGGACGGCATCGGTGAGCATGTCCTTCGACCAGACTGGATCCCACACGACGTCGATATCGACCTCGTCAACGCCGTCGACGACCGCCAGACAGCTCCGAATATCGTTATGGATCATGTCGTAGGCGGGACATCCCATGCAGGGAAACGTCAGTTCGACCGTAACGTGGCCCTCGTCTTCGCTGACGTCGTAAATCATCGCCATCTCGACGAGACTCACGGGAATGTGCGGGTCCGGAATCTCGTCGATGATGTCCCACAGCTCTCGTTCAAACGGCGTCGCGTCGGCCCGACGCTGCTCGACGAACTCGCTGGTCAGCGACGCGTTCGGCGATCCGTTCGTCGTTGATCGTACACTCGACATGATTAGACCTCGATGTCGACGGTACCGGACTGGATCATATCGATGTACTTCTCGTTTGCCGGGCCGCGGGAGCGCCACCGATCCATCACGTCGGACCACGAGATCGGTTCGTCGAAGCGCCACTCCTTGTTGTCCGCGTCGAAGGCGACCGGCAGATCGTAGTCGAGGACGTACTCGTCGCGCTCGTCGTCGTAGTGGGCCGGCACGTCGAGTTCCAGTTCGTTCATCAGCGGCAACGTCCGGGACAGCCAGTCCTGCCGGAGCTCGTCGTTAGACTTCCCCTTGATGCGGTACTCGAGCTGGTCGTCGTGTTTCTTCTTGTCGTCGGGCATCCCGAACCACTCGACGCCCATCGGGAACATCCAGTCGACTGCTTCCTGCAGCTGTTGTCGGGTCTTCTCGCTGTTGTTCGCGAGCCGACGCATCCACGTTTCGCCGTGACGGAGGTGGAACTGTTCTTCCTTGCTCACCTTCGTGAGTGCGCGCTTCCAGGGCGCGTAGGAGGTGTTCTCGTGGATATCGCCGAGCAGGACGATCCCCGCGCGGTCGAACAGCCCGTGGGCCGTCACGAGCTCGGCGAAGTTGTCGATGTGCTGGTCGAACCCGTAGGTGTTGCGGAACTCGTGGGGTTCGCGCTCGTAGATGAGTTCCTCGCGGTCCTCGCCTAAGTCTTCGAGCAGTCGGTAGGCGATGTGGCCGTGTCCCAGCTCGTCTTGGATCACGCTGATACACGAGGCGCGTGCGTCGAGCGACGGCGCATTGAGCGATTGCTCGTAGTACGCCGGCGCGCTCATGAGTTCGGTATCGCCCGAGACGGTCAGGATCTGTTTGAGGGCCTTTTTGTAGCCGTCGGTCATCTCTTCGGGCGATTCGATCATCCGTCCGTTCTGCAGCTCTTCTTTGAATTGCTTCTCGGTGGGCATGGCTCTGATCTTCCAGTAGAAGCTTTCTACTCGAAGGTTATAATTGTTTCCTGTATACGCTTCCTGTATCTACCAATCCGCGTGTCATGTCGGTCTCGCGGTCCAGCCGCAATCTTATCGGCGGATAGCGCACATCGAGTACTCTCTCGAGTTCGCTCGGCTCCGTCGGTGTCGAGACGTCGCTATCGCACGCCTCGCGCGAGGTCGATTCTCGATAAGCTGGACGACTCGAGTCCGCGTCTCGCGGACCGGAGTTCGTCCGAGTAACGTGAAGGGGGACTCACTCCACTAATCGCGCGGTCACGCTAGGCCGAGTCTCTCGCTGCGACCGAACTGCCAGCCTAACCCGGCAGAGTTGTTGGATTCGCTACCATACATACCAGTGCATTTTTTGGTAGTCCACCTCTGACGGTAATGTATGACGTACCAGATACGCCAGGCGTCCCTGGAAGACGGTGAGGAACTACTGGACCTGTGGCACGGCTTCACGGACCACCTCTCGAAACACGACGATCGGTACGCGCACAAGGAAAGCGCCGATGACCGCTGGCTCCAGTACTTCGAAAACCAGCTCGTCGATTCGAAGTACGGCACCGTCATCGTCGCGGAACATGAGGATTCGGGCGAACTCGTCGGCGTCCTCGAGGCGCGCATCATGGGGAACCATCCGATCTTCCGGCTGCAGGACCACGGGTACATCAACGGCCACTACGTCGCGGAAAGCCACCGGGACAACGGCGTCGGCGCCGCGTTACTGGAGGAGGTCCACGAGTGGTTCGATCAGTCGGAGAAAGACGTCGACTTCTACCGCGTCGACGTGATGCACGGCGACGAGTCCGCCGAAGCGTTCTACGAGTCGAACGACTTCGAGCCGGTCGAACACGTCTTCGAACGAGCCACCGATCGAGAGCAGTAAGCAAATGGTCGAAAGTTACACTGTCGAGTTCGTTGACGAAGGACAAGCGATCGAAGTGCCGGCCAATAAACCGATACTCGAGGCGGCGGAGGAAGCCGGTCTCGCACCACCCTATCAGTGTCGGATGGGCGTCTGCGGGGTCTGTTGTGGCTTAGTCGTCGAAGACGGTGAAGTCGACCAGACGGAGGGTATGTTCCTCTCCGACAGCGAGAAAGAGGAAGGCTACGCTCTGACCTGTATCGCGAAACCACGTTCGGATCTCCGTATTCGCACTGACGAGAGCCCGTAACGACGCGACCACGCAGATTCCCGCTCATTTCCGATTCGACCGTTACAGTCCACGAGCGCTCAGTCGGCGGTGTCTCGCGCTCTAGACCCTGGTATTGAGAGACATAGATCAGCGTACCGACGGCTATCAGTGACTCGGAACGGTAAGTGACTCCGCGAACCGCCTCTCGTTTTTAAAGCCGACCAAACGCGATCGTTTCCAGTGACCGAATAGATCCCGACGGTTCACAAGGAATGTGTATACGCGCACCGTATACGCCCACCGACACCCACTCCCACCTACCTTTACATCCATACTTCTGTAATAGATTTGAGCGAGCTAGATCGATCGAAAGTGGGAAGGGACGATGGCGAACAAGATATTACAGTAGTACTATTGTAATAGAATGCCGATTCGAGATCGCCGTATCCGTCTCCTCGTTTCACACGTGTAACCGCATACCGCCCAAATACTCTCGTTCCATCACCGTTGCCGTATACGAGAAACGTAAACCCTCTCCATACACGCGAGGCGTCAACGGACAATCTACTATTCAGAGAGCGTTTCGCCGCGCTTGGAGTTCACGGGCGGTTGTCTCGACCGCTACTTAGCGACCGCATCTCAGAATCGACGCGTGTGGGTTAACCGGCCGAGATCACTCTCCTGGAAGAGGGTACGATTCGCGAATGAGTTCGGACCGATGGATCGAAGAAGGCAGGAGAGATAATTCGGAGGCCGCAGAAACGATTATCGGCGCTGTCGCGAACCGAGATCGGTGCTGCTCGTTCGAAGCGATCGAACGATTCTATCGGCGCTCCAACTGTCGGAGTTCCGTCCGTCGAATCTTTCCGGTATCCGTCCGCGGGAGGGCGTTCTTGAACTCGACCTCGCGCGGATACTTATACGGTGCGAGGTTGTTCTTGACGTGATTCTGTATTTCCGTCACGAGTTCGTCTTCCTCGGAGGCGCCGTCGTTCAGGACGACGAACGCTTTCACGACCTCGCCACGTTGCTCGTCCGGACTGCCGACGACAGCGACCTCGGAGACCGATTCGTGTTCTTCGATGACCGCTTCGACCTCGGGCCCGGGGATGTTGTAGCCGCTCGAGATGATGAGGTCGTCGTCGCGGGATTTGTACTCCAGGCGACCGTCTTCGCGCTGTACAAAGATGTCGCCTGGGATCGACCACCCGTCCTGGTTTACCTCGAGTTGTTTTTCGGGTCGGTCCCAGTATTCGATTCCGGTCGGCCCGCGAACGGCGAGGAGTCCCGCTTCGTCGCGCTCTAAGTCTTCGCCCGTGTCCGGGTCAATGATCTTACACTCGTACCCCGGGACCGGATACCCGGTCGCGCTCGGATCGATTTCCTCGTCGTGACGGTGACTGATGAAGATATGGAGCATCTCCGTCGTTCCAATTCCGTCGAGGAGATCGATTCCGTACTCGGATTTAAATTCCTCGAACGTCGTCGGCGTCAGCGGTTCGCCGGCGCTGAGCCCGAGACGGAGCGACGAGACGTCGTAGTCGTCAGGACCGTCGGGATACTGGGAGAGGATCTGATTGAATCCCGTCGGGATCGAACAGAGGATCGAAATCCCGTGGGCTTCGATCGCTTCCAGTAAATCACCGGGATCCGCGTCTTCGACGAGACTCGTACTCGCGCCGAACCGGAGCGGGAACGTCACGAGGTCGCCGTATCCGTACGCGAAGGGGAGCGGTGGATTCCCGCCGAAGACGTCGTCCTCGGTCGGCTCGAGGCAGTACCGCGCGTAGGAGTCCGCGGTGGCCAACATGTTCCGGTGGGTATGAATCGCACCCTTCGGTTGCCCAGTCGTTCCGCTCGTATACAGCATCAGCGCGAGATCGTCGCGTTCGGTGTTGTACGCCTCGAGTTCGTCACTGACGTCCTCGAGTAGGCCGTCGTAGCTGTGATAGCTGTGATCGATCCCGTTGCGCTCGGCGACGATGACGTCGTCGACGGTTTCGAGTTCCGGCAGCGCGTTCTCCACTTCTCTAAGGAGATCATCGTAGACGACGATGGCCGACGCTTCGGCGTCGTTGACGATGTGTTCGATCTCTTTTGCCCGGAGGAGTTTCATCGACGGGAGAGCAACGCCGCCGATCTTCTGAACCGCCAGACACGAGATAATCGCTTCCGGTCGGTTAGGGAATCGAACGACGACCCGATCACCGGCTTCGACGCCGAGGCCGCGCAGCGCATTCCCCATTCTGTTCACGTTCTCCTGCAATTCTTCGTACGTGATCTCCCGACCCTCGAAATAGATCGCGACGTTGTCACCGCGCCCTTCGCGAACGTGGCGGTCGACCAGTTCGTCGACGACGTTGATCTGGTCCGGGTAATGGAGCTCCGGAAGCGAATGGACGTAGTCCGGGGCATTCTCTTCGTCCGGCAGACGCTCCTCTGTGATAGTGGCCTGCATACGCATAATCAACTATAGCATTTAATAATATACCTATCGGTTCCTCATCCGGTGTTAATTATAGAAATATTTTATTTCACGCCTGCGGTCGGTCCGCTATTTCTCGACTTCCCGTTCCGCCTCGAAAAGCTCGTCGTGGAGCCGTCGGATGGTATCGACGGCGTCGGTTCCCTCGGCGAAGACGTACGTCTTCGCGTCCTCAAGTTCATCCGTTTCGGCGACGATTCCGGTTGCCTCGAGTTCGGCGACATGCGTTTCGACGGTCGACTCCTCGAGGCCGGTGATACGAGCGAGTTCGGTAATCGTAAAGTGAGTCGTCGGATCCTCCGATTCGGCGAGTAGTGCGCTGACGAGCAACGTCTTGGGATGGGTTCCGAAGACGTCAGTCAGGGGAATGTCCGTCGCAAACGATTCGGGATCCGTCGGCTCGTTTCGATCGGCCATGGTTTGTTTGACGACGGAATCCGTCTTAATCGATCGGGTTGCAATGTGTCGGGCTACGTCCAGAACCCGTCCGGATCGAACGTCCGAACCAATTCGAATTCCTCGTCGGTCGGCTTGGACGTCGTCTTGACGGTACCCTCACCAACGTCGTCGGCTGTCTGTACTTCCCACGGGAAGGCCGCGAGAACGTCTGCGACGTCGGCACCGGGATGAACGGTGCGGAGATAGAGTTCACCGCGTTCGTCGAATCCGAACGTCGCTTTCGACGTGACAAGCGCGCTCGGGCCACCGCCGGGCGCGGGATGGTCGTCGCGACCGTTTCCATCGGCCGGATATCCGGGGCTCGTCACGTAGTTCACTTCTTCAGCAAAGCGACGCGATTCGTGTGGCATGAGAAGGACAGTCCGATCGGCCATACACGCGATGTCGCAGGCGCCACCGCTGCCCGGGAGTCGAATCTCTCGATCGCCGGCGGCCACTCGAGTCGTGTTCAGGTTTCCGTAGCGGTCGATTTCGGCACCGCCGAGGAAGCCGACGTCGATGTCGCCGCGCTGGAGTCGGGACATGACGTCGATCATGCCCGTCGTCGCGACGGCGCGATTCAGGTTCGGCAGGTCGCACATCGTATGAACGAAGCCATCCGCGGGTGCATCGCGAATGACGCCGCTCTCGTATACGGCCATCGCGTTCGGCGCGTGCGTGCTGACCGCGACCTGAAACGCGATCAGTGGCAGCCGCATGCCGACGAACGCGGTCTCACCGTCCTCGAGCTCGCGGGCGGCGGTGGTGACCATCAGTTCGCGGTCCGTATAGTCCTCACTGACCATACTGCACCTCTGCGGCGACGGTCGGTTCGGTGATCTCGAGTTCAGTGTCGACGAGCGTCGCGTACTCTTCGCGGCCGCTAACGCCGTATACCCACTTGCTGGCCCAGTCCTCGAACCCGTTCGCCGTCTCCGTTTGACGGTTGTACCGAAGGTAGTAATCGTTGTCCCGGTTGTAGTATCCGGTTACCGGCGACGGGTGCGCTCCGAACGGGCATTCGACGACGCTGGTGACCTGGTCTCGCGTAATCGCGACCCTACTCGAATCGCTCTTGATGACGGCCGGTTCGACGATTTCCTCGGCGGTTACCAGAACGTTCTCTGCCGCACCGACCGCTGGTTCGACGATACCGGTGTTCCCCCAGAGGTGGGCGTCTCCATCCGGACTTGCACGCTGTGCATGAACGATCGCCCAATCGGGCTTGAGCGCCGGGACGAGCACGAGCGGCTCTCCGTCGAACGGATCGGTCGCCTCGGTGAATCGATCGTTTTGTTCGAAGATGTCGCTTCCGAGCAGCGAGCGCGTCGGGAGGTACGGGACACCCATCGCACCGGCCTGCAACGCGAGCGCGATACTGAAGTTAGAGTGATCTTCGACGGTAACTTCCCCGTTCTCGGCGGCCTCTCGGAACCGGTAGCCGGTTCTAGCGCTGACGTTCCCGACCCACGCGGCGCGGACGTCGGATACCGCACCGCCGCCGATCAGTTGATCGAAGAGCAGGTCGCTGATCGGTCCGACCACGGTCAGTCCTCCGACACCCTGCCGGAGGAGTTCATGCCCCACTGCAAACGGGATCGCGTGTTCCAGTGCGAGTCCGGCGGCGATTGTACTCCCAGCGTTGATACGCGATACCGCGACGTCCAGTGGCTCCATATTTGCCGTCATACAGTACCAAATGTCGATGGCCGTATATAAAATCCAACTGGGATATTGCACGACTCGCGGAACTTCCCTGCATATGATCGGAATTTATATATATGATACTATCACACGGGAGGGTATGGTTCGCAGACTCATGGGTGAGAGTAGCAACCGGATAGCCACTGATCGGGCGCCTCAGTCGTCGATATCGAGACGCCAGTATCTAGCGAGCGGTACAGCAGTAGGTGTCGGAGCCGCACTCGGCGGCTGTCTCGGTAGCGATGACGGATTGACTGTGGGATACGCGCTGCCGTTTACCGGTACCTACGCGATGCTCGGCGAGAGTATCGTCAACGGGTTCGAGCTGTACCTCGAGCAGAGCGACGGTGAGATCGACGGTCAGGAAGTCGAGACTGTCAAGCGCGACACCGAGGCTGACACGAACCGTGGTGTCGACGTGACCCGAGAGCTCATGGTCGAAGAACAGGCCGATGCGATCGTTGGGCCGGTCTCGAGCAGCGTCGCGATCGCCATGATGCAGACGATCGAAAACGAGGCAAGCGCGATCTGGCTGAACGCGAACGCGGGTGATTACCGCGTCGTGGAGGAGGGCTGTCTGAACTACCACTTCCGCACGTCGTTCAACGATTGGCAGACGAGCGCACCACTCGCGGAATGGGTGTACGATAACGTCGCAGACAACGTCTGTCTGGCCTACGCCGACTACGCGTTCGGGCAGAACTCGAAGAACTTCTTCCAGAAGGCGTTCGAGGAGGTCGGCGGCGAGGTCGTCGACGAAGTCGGTGCTCCGTTGGGGACTGACGACTACTCGACGTACTTGAGCGACATCGAAAGCAGCGGTGCCGACGCGGTGTTTTCATTCTTCGCGGGGAGCGACGCCGTAAACTACATTTCGGACTTCGCCGACTACGGTCTCGACGCGGAGATGACCCAGGTTGGGAGCGGGTTCCTGCTGTCGGAGGACACGCTTCCCGCACAGGGCGAAGCGGCGCTGGGTATGTACTCACTGCTCCACTACACGCCGACCCAGGAGACCGACCGGAACCAAGAGTTCATCGGGAACTATCGCGAGGCGTACGATAGCTCGGCGAATGTCTATGCCTGTCAAGGGTACGATTCCGCGCAGGCGTTCGCCGCCGCCGTCGCAGAAGCGGGCAGTTCGGACCCCGACGAGATGGCAAACGCGCTCGGCGGAATGGAGCTCGACAGCCCGCGGGGCAGTTTCTGGTTCAACTCCGAGACGCACGAGGCGATTCAGAACATGTACGTTCGAGAGGTCGTCGAAAGCGACAGGGACCAACCCGTCGAGAATCAAGTCGTCGAGACGATCGACTCGGTCGAAGGCCCTAACTGGGGATGCAACCTTGAGTAGTATGATTCGTCGAACGCACGAACGGGTCGCCGGCCGAACGCGCTGCAACCACCGAACGACTGACGTCTCGAGAGGGGGTGTGTGAGATGGTCGAGACGTTCCTTCGAGCCACGCTACTGGGCGTTCAGTTGGGTATGACGCTCGCGCTGATCGCCGCCGGCCTGACGCTGATCTTCGGCATGCTGGACGTTATCAACTTCGCACACGGCGCGCTCTACATGCTTGGCGCGTATTTCGGAGCCGTAATCGCGGTCAACCTGGGGAGCTTCTGGCTCGCACTGGTGCTCGCACCGCTGCTCGTTGGTCTCATCGGGGCCGCGATCGAAGTGCTGTCGCTTCGTCCCCTCTACGGTCGCAATCCCCTGTATCACATCCTGCTCACGTTCGGGTTCGCGATCATGATACAGGGTGCGATCGTACAGATCTGGGGCGGACAGGCCCGTCGGATCGCCCAACCGGACCTGCTCACCGGAACGCTGTCGATCGGATCGCTCAACTACCCGATCTATCGCCTGTTCGTCCTCGTAGTGAGCACGGTCCTGATCGCAGCCGTATGGCTCGCGATCGATCGGAGCAACCTCGGGATCCTCATGCGAGCGAGCGCCCACGATACGGAGATGGTAGACGCACTCGGAATCAACGTCTCGAAGGTGTTCACTAGCGTCTTCGTGTTCGGTGCGGTGCTGGCCGGTCTCGCCGGCGTCCTGCTCGGTGCGTCGCGCTCGGTCAACCCCGGAATGGGGATGGGGATCATCATCGAGGCGTTCGTGATCGTCGTGATCGGCGGACTAGGGAGTTTCCGCGGCGCTGTCTATGCTGGGCTCCTCATTGGACTGGTCACCGCCTACGGGGCGTTGATCGCGCCGACGCTGACGGATTTGTTCCTCTTCGGGCTGATGGCAGTGGTACTGATGATCAAACCCAACGGACTGTTCGGCACGACGGAGGCGGCATAAATGTCCGCACTCGATTACCTCCGACAGCGGAATACGCCGCGAACTGGAAACCAGATCCTCTCGAGATCGGGACGGCTCGCGTTGCTGGTGGGGATCGCCGTCCTCGCCGCGCTGGGGCCAGTCGTCCAGTCCGTCCAGCCGTTCTGGCTGAATCTCCTGGTTCGGATGTTGACCTTCGCTCTCCTGGCGCTGAGCCTCGACTTCGTTTTCGGCTACGCGGGACTGCTGTCATTCGGCCACGCCGCGATGTACGGTGCCGGCGGGTACGCTGCGGCGCTGTTGGTCACGGAGGTGACCGCGAGTGCACTGGTCGTCCTACCGCTCGCAGTCGTCACCGGCGTCATCGTGGCCACGATAATCGGCTGGCTCAGCGTGCGGGCCCGCGGAATCTACTTCGCTATGCTGACGCTGGCGTTCGCACAGATGCTCTACGTCGTCGCGTTCACGGACCTACCGGCAACGATCGCCGGAATGGAGACGGTGACCGGCGGCGATAACGGTCTCTACGGCATTCAGCTGTACGAGCTGTTCGGGATCGACTTTCGGGAGCGGCTCAACTACTACTACCTGACCCTCGGGATCGTGGCGCTGTCGCTGGCCGGGATAGTCCGGCTCGCCAACTCCCCGTTCGGCCGCGTCCTGCAGGGCATTCGCGAGAACGAAGAACGAACGGAATTCATCGGCTACGACGTCCAGCGCTACAAGGTCATCGCGTTCGCGATCAGCGGCGGCTTCGCCAGTCTCGCCGGCGCGCTCTACGTGCCGTTCCAGAGCGTCGCTAACCCCCAACTGCTCCACTGGACGGTCAGCGGGGAACTCGTCGTGATGGTCCTACTCGGCGGCATGGGCACGTTCTGGGGCCCGATGCTCGGGGCCGGACTCGTCGTCTTTCTCGAGGATCGTCTCGGCAGCGTCGCGAGCTGGGAAGTTATCCTCGGCAGCCTGTTCGTCGCGGTCGTCATCTTCGCCCCGCGCGGACTCGCCGGGTCGATTATCGCGCTCCGAAACAATCCTCGTGCCGCCATCGGAAACGCGAAGCGAGCGCTCGAAAACTACGTGCGGAAGGTGAGAGGATAACGATGAGTGAAAACGTCGACGAACTCGAGACAACCGTCGAAGACCAGCCCGATCCGTCGAACGACGTGATCCTTCGAACCGAGGATCTCACCAAGAAGTTCGGTCCGCTCACCGCGATCGATAGCATCTCGCTCGATATCCTCACCGACGGGATCACATCGATCATCGGCCCAAACGGGGCGGGGAAAACGACCCTGTTCAACACGCTCACTGGAAAGCACGCGCCGACCGAAGGCCGGATCGAGTTTCGCGGCGAGTCGATCGGGGGAAAGCCGCCCCACGAAATCGCCGGCCACGGAATCGTCCGGTCGTTCCAGATCACGAACTTCTTCTCGGAGCTCACTGCGATCGAGAACGTCCGCCTCGCGGCCCAGGCACGGTATTCCGGCTTCGGACCATCGGACTTCCTCAGCCACCACACGGCGCTCGAGGAGCCGATCGCCGACGCGAAGCGCATTCTCGAACGTGTACACCTCGACGATGTCGTGTACGAGCCCGCCTCGAGCCTCTCGTACGGCCAGCGTCGCCACCTCGAGATCGCGATCGCGCTCGCCTCGGAGCCCGAGTTGCTGTTGATGGACGAGCCGACGGCCGGAATGAGTCCCGAGGAGACGCGGGAGGTGGTCGAACTGATCGAAGACATCGCAACGGACATGACGATCGTTATCATTGAACACGACATGGATATTGTAATGGGAATCTCCGATCGGATCGCGGTGTTGAATGAGGGATCGCTACTCACGCAGGGAACGCCGGCGGAGATCCAGCGGGACGAACGCGTTCAGCGGGCATACTTAGGAGGTGGTGGTCGTGACTGATCGGCTGCTTGGAATAGATTCGATCGACACCCGTTACGGGGAGAGTCACATCCTCTTCGACCTCTCGCTCGCTGTGGACCGCGGCGAGATCGTCGCCCTCGTCGGCCGAAACGGCGCGGGGAAGACGACGACGCTCCGAAGCATCATGGGACTAACCCCACCCACGAACGGGACGATCACGAAGGACGGCGATCGGATCGACGGACTCGATCCGCACGAGATCCGGAAACAGGGCATTTCGTGGATTCCCGAGGAACGGCGCGTGTTCGGGAGCCTGACCGTCGCGGAGAACCTACGACTGGCGGCTCACAGCGGTGACGGCGATCAGGCTGACCGGTTCGAAGAGATTTACGCGGAGTTTCCTCGACTCGACGAGCGACGGGCCCAGAAAGCGGGGACAATGAGCGGCGGCGAACAGCAGATGCTCGCGATCGCTCGAGCGCTCCTGGGTCCCGAGACGGACCTACTCCTGCTTGACGAACCGAGCGAGGGACTGGCACCACAGATCGTCGACGACGTCGCCGAGATCATCCGCGAATTGAACGAGCGCGGAGTCACCGTCCTTCTCGTCGAGCAAAACGCCGAGATGGCTCTCGAGTTAGCGGATCGCGCGTACGTCCTCGAGACTGGCGAAATCGTCCACGAATCGACCGCCGCAGAACTGCTTGACGACCGCGAAACGATGGAGGGATATCTCGGCGTTAAATGAGCCGTCTACGCACCATCCGCTCGGAAACCGCGACACGTGTGGCAGTCCAACGAGTATCTCGAGACGACCCGAACGGCTAACTGCACGGGAATACCAGTCTCGTGTACCGATGCGGTACCTGACCGACTACACTGACAGAGGTGGGACAGCGTGGACGTAGAGACCGACCGAATTCACGATCTGGTTCGCGTCGAATTCCTCACCGACGAGTCCGTCGCCCGACTGGTAATGGAACAGGGGGAGACTCCGATGAACGTCTTTCGCCCGTCGAAGGTCGAGGCGATGGCCACTGCGGTCGAGTCGCTCGCGGACGATATCGATTCGCTCGTCCTGTACGGCGAACCGGTGTTCTCCGCTGGCGCGGACCTCAGTTCGGTCAAGCGGATGCCACAGGAGATGCGCCCGGCGAAGATCGACACTATCGCAGCCGCGTCGAACCGGTTCATCCGCTCGATCAGGCAGTTCCCGGCACCGGTCATTTCGGCCGTCACTGGTGTCGCAGCGGGCGGCGGGCTCGGATTCGCACTCGCATCCGACCTGATCTACGTTCACGCTGAGGCCGTATTCGACACGGCGTACGCCCGTATCGGACTCACGCCGGATAACGCGACGCCGTTTTTCCTCGTTCGGACGGTCGGTCCGTACCGGGCCAGGGAATTACTGTTCGATCCCGAACCGATCTCTGCGGCAGAGATCGTCGATCTCGGGCTCGCAAACGATCGATACGATGTCCCGGAGTCGGAGTTCATCGAGACCGTGACCCGAGACGCCATACGATATGCGAACGGACCGACCGAAACGTACGCGCAGACGAAGCAACTCCTCGATACCGCCTTCGAGGGACGACTCGACGACCACCTTGAGGAGGAACGGTCGACGATCAAGCGAATGAGCGACTCCGATACGTTCGACGAGGGCATTTCGGCGTTTTTCGAGAAGCGCCAACCGAACTGGGAGTAGTAACCGACAGCACCGCTTGCGAGGTCGCTACGGAGTTTCGAAGACGGTGGCCGGAACTGAATCGGCCACCTCGTCCCATTTGGTGATCATCGCAGCAGGGGCCGTCATGTCGCGATGAGCGATGTGTGGCAGAGACCATCACGGCCCCTACAGTCGTTCTCCGAACTGCAAGTGACCGTTCTCGAGCGAACGGTCTGCGGTTCGACGAGAGAGTGTGTGGGCGGCTTCGGTTTACGACCGAAGCCGCGTTGACGTGGACGGACGATAATCGGTTTGACCGACCCGAACGAATTTCGGGTCGGTCGAACCGTGGAGTATCATCTTGCCACGGGCGGGATGATATCGAGTGGGGGTTCTATCTCGATAATCAATCTGGCTGAGTCATCCCGCCAAGATCACTAACGCCCGCGATAGTAATAAACCCTATTAAACGCATGAATAATTCCGCTTCGAGGTGACCGTTCATCCCGGGAACGCGTTCCGTCGACGCTCGAGCGTCGGACGGGTCCTCCGGTGAGAAAGAACCAAGAGACTTCCCGCCGTTTCCCCATCCATGACGTTCGAAACGCTCGAAGTCTCCGTTGACGACGGCATCGCGACCGTTCGAATCGATAACGATCCCGTCAACGCGATCGACCAGCAGATGCGCCACGAACTCGCCGACGCGGTCGATATCCTCCGGGAGGAGCGAGTTCGAGTCGGGATCATCACCGGACGCCCAGACGTGTTCTCGGTCGGGGCCGACGTCGGCCTCTTCGAGGAGGCCCAGGAGTGGACCACCGACGAGTTCCGTTCGAACTCGCGGATTCTGGGCGGCGCGTTCGATGCGATCGAACGCATGGAAAAGCCCGTACTGGCCGCCATCGACGGCACTTGCGTCGGCGGCGGCCTCGAACTCGCGTTAGCCTGTGACGTCCGGATTGCGAGTCCCGATGCGACGCTCGGCTTCCCCGAACACAACATCGGTCTCATACCCGGCCTAGGCGGGTGTTCCCGCTTCGTCCATCTCGTCGGTCCCGGGACGGCGAAGGATCTCATCTTCAGCGGCGAACTGGTCGACGGCGAACGCGGTCGCGAGATCGGGCTCATCGAGCGCGTCGCGGACGATCCGGAGTCCGCTGCTCGAGCGTACGCGGACGACCTCCTCGAGCAACCGCCGCAGGCGCTCGGACTCGCGAAGCGCGTCGTCAACGCCGCCCGCGATACCGACACCCAGACCGCGGGCGTCCTGGAGTCGCTCGCCCAGAGCACGCTCCTCGAGACCGACGATCACCGGGAGGGAATCAAGGCGTTCCGCGAGGACCGCGATCCGGAGTTTACCGGCGAGTAACGTCGAACTCGGCGTAACCGATTCGTCGCCGCTACCCGGATAGAGTCCATATCGGTTCGCCGACTGTGCCGTGATCGATCATCGGCCTATTTACAGTTCGAACGATAACTGGTACCTATGTTCGAGATACTGGTTCCCATCGATACCGACGAGAGCCGTGTCGAGCGGCAGATTCGAACGATCCTGGAGTTCCCGATCAAGACCGATACCGTCTCCGTAACGGTGCTGCACGTCTTCTCGGACAATCCGGCCGGTGCATCGATTTCACAACTCCAGACGGCGCGATCCGCCGAAGAGCGACTCGAGGCCGCCGGGATCGACGTTCGTCTCGACGAACGAAGCGGCGATCCGGCGCCGGAGATTCTCGCCTACGCGGACGAAATAGACGCGGATCTGGTCTGTCTGGCCGGCCGAAAGCGATCGCCGACGGGGAAGGCCCTGTTCGGGAGCGTCACGCAGGACGTGATTTTGAGCACCGACCGGTCGGTCCTTATCGCCGGGAGCTCCGAAACGAGCCGTTCATAACGGCGTCAGACCCGATCCGCAGGCGGTCGCCGGAGCCGCCGGACGAGCGAGTGCTCGAGATCGAGTTCCATTTCGAGTTCAGAGAGCTTCCGTTTCGTGACGTCGAAGCCGACGTTCTCGTACACCGTGATGGCACGTTTGTTGCCCTTCGAAACCTCCAGCGTGAGTCCGCTGTGGTCCCTGTCGTCGGCATAGGCGACGAGTTGCTTGATCAGCTCGGTCCCGATACCGTGATTCTGGTACGCCTGATGGACGAAGATCAGGAACTCCGGCTCGCTCGAGTCCGCGGGGACGACCGCGACGTGACCGATCACCCGATCTCCGTCGAGCGCGATCAGGCTCCACCCGTTCGAGTGTAATCGCTCGAGCCAGTCTTCGATTTTCGGTACTGTCGCTGGTGGCAGCCCCATCGACCGGCTGTACTGATCGAGATCGGCGTACATCGAGACGAGCGCGTCCTGATCGTCGGACTCGTATGGCCGAGTCAGAAATAGCGTGTCATCTTTTCCCTCGAACCGCGGACACCGCGGCGGGCAGTAGGGCGTTCCCTGGCACTCCGAGTTGTCCCAGGCGGTACAGGCGGCGCCCGTCGTACCGGTATTCGCGCTCATATCGATTCGTTCTCCCGACAGCCACGTAACGTTCAGCGCGAACATGTTTCGGTTCTCCCGGTCGGAATCCGGCTCGAGAACTCCACTGGACGGCGAGAAACGGGTGTTCACCCGGGTGCGGCTACCGTCCGGTGAACTCGGGATCGCGACCCTCGAGGAAGGCCTCGATCCCTTCGTCTTTATCTTCCGTGGCGAACAGCTGGGCGAACAATTCAGCCTCGTACTCAATGCCTTCCTCGAGTCCCATCCGGGAACTGGCCTTGATGGCGTTCTTGGCGAATTCGAGGGCGATGGGACTCTTCGCAGCCATCGAACCGGCAAGATCGTCGACGCGCTCGTCGAGTCCGTCCTCGTCGTGGACTTCGTCGACGAGACCGATATCCCGGGCCTCCTCGGCGTCGACGAGTTCCCCAGAGAGGATCAGCTTCATTGCCTGGCCCTCGCCGACCAGACGGGGAAGTCGCTGGGTTCCGCCGCCACCCGGGATGATCCCCAGGTTGATCTCGGGCTGGCCGATCTTCGCACCGGACTGGGCGATCCGGACGTCACACGCCATCGCGAGCTCGCAGCCGCCGCCGAGTGCATGCCCGTTGATCCGCGCAATGACGGGGATAGAGGCGGCGTCGACGGTTTCGTAGATTCGCGGGCGCTCACTGGCCTCGCGCTGCTCGACCACGCCACGCTCCCGGAACTCGGTGACGTCCGCGCCGGCGACGAATGCGCCGGATTCCTCGCCGCCCGTGACAACGAGCACGCGCACGACATCGTCCGCGTCGGCGGCGGTGACGGCGTCTTTGAGTTCAGAGCGGACTTGTCCGTTGAGCGCGTTGCGGGCGTCGGGACGCTCGATAGTGACCGTTGCGACGCGGTCGGAGCGCTCACCGATTTCGACCGAGAGCAGGTCGTACTCGTCCGAGAGCTCACTCATCGCTCTCACCCCAGTCGCCGCTCGTGCCGACGCGCTCGCCGTCCTCCCAGACGTAGTAGCCCTCGCCGCTCTTCTTACCGAGCTTGCCCGCCCGTACCTTTCGGCGCAGGGACTGTGGCGGCTTGAATCGCTCGCCGAGCTCCTCGCGGAGGTGTTCGGCGATGTGCAGGCGGACGTCCAATCCGACGTGGTCGGTCAGTTCGATCGGTCCCATCGGGTGGCCGTAGCCGATCTCCATCCCCTCGTCGATATCGGCCGGGCTGGCGACGCCCTGCTCGACCATCCGGATCGCCTCGAGGCCGAGTGCGACGCCCAACCGCGAGGTCGCGAAGCCGGCCGTGTCGCGGACGACGACGTCCGCTTTCTCGATGCCCTGCACGTAATCGACGGCGAACGCCTCAGTGCGCTCGTCGGTCTGCTCGGCGATCACGATCTCGACGAGGTCCATGATGTGGGGCGGGTTAAAGAAGTGCAGTCCCACCGCGCGCTCGGGGTGCTCAAGGGCGCTGGCCATCTCCGTCACGGAAAGCGAGGAGGTGTTCGAGGCGATGACGGTCTCCTCGTCGGTCGCCGCCTCGACGTCCGCGAAGACCTCCTGTTTCAGGTCCATCTCCTCGGGCACCGCTTCGACGACCAGATCGGCGTCCGCGACAGCCGCCTCGAGGTCGGTCATCCCCTCGATGCGCGCTAACGTTTCATCCATCTCGTTCTCAGTGAGCTTGTTTCGGTCGACGCCGCCTTGGAGGTTCTCGCGAATTCCCTCAAGGCCGTCTTCGACGAGGTCCTCTTCGATGTCCCGCAGGACCACGTTGTGGCCCGCCATCGCCGAGACTTGTGCAATTCCGTGGCCCATGCTTCCGGCTCCGAGTACTGTGACCTGCATACACGGACCGACTCGAGTATCGATAAAAAGTGTTTGTATCGATCGTTCACGTGATTCCGCTGCGAGTGGTCCCGTCCTCACGTCGAATTCAGGGCGCGAAGACAGCGGAGAAGCGCCTCGAGACCATCGTGGCGTCGATACCGTATCTCTCGCGAACGGACGTCGTACTCGACGATTCCTTTCTCCGATAGCATCGGTAGGTGAATGTGAATGATCTCGATCTCGATACGGTCGCGATCTGACTGGTCGCCCGACTGCTGGTTTTCGTGATCGATGAGATACGTCGTTACCTCGCCGATAGTTGCCGTCTCGTCGGACGCGTCGATGAAGTACTGCAGGGTCGCTCGTCGGTAGGGATGCTTCAGTAGTTCGAGCATCGCATCCGTTGAGAGGGATCCCTCGAGGTCGGTGAAATCGCACTCTGCTTCCGTTACGCTATCGTCGCTGTTACGGTCGTTGTGGTCCATTCGTAGTCGGTTCGTACGCTGATCCCCATGTGTTCCCATCCTCGACATCAATTTCGGGTATCGATCCCGCTACTTCGATGATGGGACGCTTTCACGATCAAGTTACTGTGCTGTACGGTTCGCCGTTCGAATTCGCCGCTGCGTCTGGCAACTGTAACGTCCGTATTCCTACATAAGTGTAGTGGTTCGTTACTACACACCACACTGAACGCGTGGAACGATGCTGATACTCACAAAAGATTGAATATCTATTCACCTTATCAGATAGCTACACAACGGGCCATCGCCAGTTCGACGAACGGTACCGCACTCGTTCGATTACCACTCGGTTTCGTCTCCGAACGACAGGAGTCGTACCTCTCGTCGATGGAACGCCGACTCAAGCGAGTGTCCGCGTCGACCGACCCAGCGCCCGATTCGACAGCGAGTTCGCCGCGAACCGACTCCCCGTCGATCGGCAGTGATCGGCGATGCAGTTGGAACAGTAAATTCATTTGCAGGAGTATCCGTTCTCCGTCCGTTGAACGTAGTCGTTTGCGACGAGCGACGCGAGTAGCGGGAACAGCGTGAGTTTGGACAAGTCCAGTCGGTGCTGGAGTTCTGACGCCGTCGCTGCATCAGTCTGCCGGAGGGCAAGATAGACGAGTTTGGCCTGTGGCGATTCGAGATCGTCTGGAACTGCGCACTGCTGTTTACTCGTAGACATCATCCATTATCTGTGACAACGAATCCACATATGAATGTTACTTAGTGATGTGTGAACACTAACCAATGGTACTAGATCGAGGTGACAACGGGGGTAGGGCGATGCAAAGAGTGAACACAGTAAGGTGCAAAGAGGGGCTCTCTGCCCCACTACAGACCATCGGCGTCAGCGTCACCGAACATCTGGTTCAGCAGGTAGGCACCATCGCCGATCCAGACTGCAACGGAGCGCTACTGTCGCATGCGATCGCAGTCCGGTCGGCGTCAGTCGGTACCCGCGTCGGTTGGCCTGAACTTGACGCCGTACCGTGGGACGCCTTCCTGCGCGTATATCCGACGGATCGCGGCCTCGACGGTGTCGCCGACCGACACCGACTGCGGATTGACGTCCGTGAGCTGGGCGGGGAGCGTAACCGATCCGTGTTCGGTCTCGAGTGCCACGATCGCGACGGCGTACGCGCCATCGCGTTGCTGGAGGTCCGCGAATTCGGGCGGAGCACCGCCCTGTTCGATGACGGTCACCGCGCGAACCGTCCCGACCCGGGACGCTTCGAACTCCGTGAACTCGACTCGAGCGTGACACTCCTGACAGGCACCGGCGGGCGGGAAGGTAACGCCACCGCAGTTTGGACACGCGCCGGCGACGAGTCGGTATCGGTGATCGAGCGACTGCTGCCAGTTCGGCAAACTCACGTTCGCACCGCCGCCAGCGACCTCGCCGTCGACGATGTATCCGCGCTCGCGGAGGTACGTCGAGTAATCGACCGTCTCCGTCGACTCGAGGTCGTCGATTCCGCGAACCGAAAGCGATCCCTTGCAGGTGAGTGCGGCCGCGCTACCGCCGCCGAAGAAGGCGGCGACGGTCAGTTCGTCGACGTCGGCTCCGTCCAGCGCCGTGAGTAGTCCAACCGGGACCGTCGCCGCGCCGGCATCGCCGATCCGGTCGGCGACGGTCCCCGCAGCCACGGCCTCGGACGAGACCGAGAGATCGCTCGAGATCCGATAGGGGAAGCCACCGTCACGCTGGTGCACCGCCGCACCGGTCGCCTCGGCCGCGTCGATCTCAAGTGATGACACTGCCGTCGTTACCGCCTCGCGAACCGCGTCCCGTTCGTACGTCGTGACTCCCAAGGAGTCGACGTCGCGGTCGCCGCGCTCGCGGAACCGGATCCCCGGCGTCTCGTCGCTGTGCCACGCGACGTCGTCAATTGGAACGACCGGGTCGTCGTCGATCACGAACGCTGCCCCGGCGGCGCCGAACGGATGGTCCGCATCGGCCGGTTCCCCTTCGGGACAGTCGGCGGCGACGACGATAGCGGGCCCGTCAGCGTCGAGCGCACGCGAGAGCGCTTCCGCACCGGCCGCGGTGTGGTGGGTCACAGTCATCGTCGCCACGCCTGCAGGGAGATCAAGCGCTCGAACCAGTCGCGGAACGAAATCGCCCTCCTCGAGCGGCGGAGTGGTCGTCGCGACTGCAACGGTCTCGATCGCTGAGCGATCAACGGCGGCGCCGGCGAGCGCCCGTTGGGCCGCCGCGACGGCCATCGTCAGAGAGTCCTCGTCCGCGGCCGGAACGGCCTTTCGTTCGACGCCCGCGGCGTGACTCGTCTCCCACGCGGCCTCGAGGTCGTCGGCCGAGAGTCGGAACCGAGGAACGTAGACCCCGGCGGCGACGAGCCCCCTCATGCGAGGACCTCCTCCTTTTCGAAAATGTGAACGGTGACCCCGCCACCGCTCCCACCGACGTTGTGCGTGAGTCCGTACCGGGGATCGTCGACTTGGACGTGGGCCTCGCCGCGCAGCTGATCGAAGGCCTCGACGATCTGTCCGGTGCCGGTCGCCCCGATCGGATGGCCTTTCGACTTCAGCCCACCACTGGTGTTCGCCGGGAGTTCGCCGTCGGGATCGGTCACACCCTCTCGGAGCAACCGTCCGGCCTCTCCTCGATCACAGAAGCCGAGGTCCTCGTAGGCCAGGAGTTCGGCGATCGCGAAACAGTCGTGGACTTCGGCGAAGTCGAGGTCGGACGGCTCGATGCCGGCGTCCTCATAGGCGTCTTCGCCCGCTCGGACCGTCGCCGGAATGGACGTCAGCGACTCCCGCTGGAACAATCCCACTCGGCCGCTCGAGGCTCCGGAGCCCGTGACTCGGATCAATTCGTCGCTGTGCTCTCGAGCGACGTCTTCGCTCGCAACGAGAACCGCGCTCGCGCCGTCGGTCGTCGGACAGCAGTGATAGAGGTTGAGCGGATCCGCGACCGGCGGCGCGGAGACCGCGTCCTCGAGCGAGCACTCGAAGCCGAGGTGCGCTTTCGGATTCTGCGCACCGTTACCGTGGTTCTTCACGGCGACGCGGCTCAGGTCTTCGACGGAGGCATCGTATTCGTCCATGTATGCGCTTGCCATCTGTGCATAGACACCGGAGAAGGTGGTTCCGCTCATTCGTTCCCACTCAGTCTCCCCGCTGACACCGAGCCACCAGCGGGTGTGGTCGGAGCTCGCATCGGTCATCACTTCGTATCCGCCGGCCAGTGCGACGTCGACCAGACCCGAGCGGACTGCAGTCACTGCCTGTCGAAACGCGTAGCCGCTCGCGGCACAAGCGTTTTCGACTCGGGTCGTCGGAACGCCGTGAAGCCCGACGTGTTCCGTTACTGCCGGTCCAGAAAGCCCGATCTGACGGCCACCGACGCCAAGTGTTCCGAGGAATGCCTCGTCGATCACGTCCGGCGAAATTTCCTTATCGACGCTATCGATCGCCGCATTGAACGCGTCATCGAACAGGGAGAGGTACGTTCGGTCCGGAAACGAGCCGAACGATGACTGTCCAGCTCCCAGGATGTATGCATCTCGCATGGGTCAAGATATCTGTGCGGGTAACTTATAGATGACCCACGACGGCCGTCCCCAATGTGGCCGGTATCAAACACTTTTTATCGGTCCGTCGGAAAAACGCGGTTGCATGAGTTACACCGGTCCGACAGACCTGTATATCGACGGCGAATGGACTACCGCGGCGAGCGGCGAAACGTTCGCGACCGAAGACCCGGCGACGGAAGACGTCTATGCGGATGTCGCAAAAGCGTCAGAAGAAGACGTCGATCGCGCAGTCGACGCAGCATCCGACGCAGTCGAGCGGGATAGCGACTGGCGCTCGCTCGATCCGCGAAAGCGGGGCGCGTATCTGCACGCCATGGCGGACGCGATCGAAGAACAAAAGGACGAGATCGTTCGCGTCGAGTCCCGCGACAACGGGAAGACGCCGTTCGAGGCCACTCTCGACGTGGATATGGTCATCGATACCTTCCGATATTACGCCGGCTGGACCGACAAGATCGAAGGTGATGAAGTGCCGGTTCCTGGAGATCGGTTGAATTACACCGTTCGAGAGCCGGTTGGCGTCACCGGCCACGTGATCCCCTGGAACTATCCTTTCCAGCTCGCCGGACGAAGTCTCGCGCCGGCGCTGGCCTGCGGGAATACGGCGGTTCTCAAACCGTCCAGCACGACTCCACTATCAGCGCTGTACTACGCCGTCGCGGCGGAAGAAGCAGGACTGCCCGACGGCGTGGTGAACGTCGTGCCCGGTCGCGGGAGCACCGCCGGCAATAGGCTCGTCGAACACCCAGATGTCGATCATATCGCGTTTACGGGAAGCACGGGCGTCGGGAAGGGCGTGATGGAGCAAGCCTCACAGAACGTGACCGGCGTGACGCTCGAGCTCGGTGGCAAAGGACCGAACATTGTCTTCCCAGATGCCGACCTCGACGCGGCCGCCGCCGGCTGTCACTACGGGATCTTCATGAACGCCGGGCAGATGTGCTGGGCGGGCTCGCGGCTGCTCGTTCACGAATCGGTCCACGATGACGTCGTTGACCGTGTCGTCGAACGAGCGGAGGCGACGCCGCTCGGGAGCGGAATCGATGACGACGCCCAGATGGGGCCGACGGTCAGCGAGAGCCAACAGCAGGAGGTGCTCGACTACATCGAGACCGGGAAAGCCGAAGGAGCGACCGTCGCAACCGGCGGCGGCATCCCCGAGAACAGAGAGCAGGGATACTTCGTCGAACCGACCGTGTTCACCGACGTCACGAACGACATGACGATCGCTCGGGAGGAGATCTTCGGGCCGGTCCTCTCAGTCATCGAGTTCTCCGATCAGGAAGAAGCGATCGAAATAGCCAACGACTCACCGTACGGGCTGATGGCCGGAATCTGGACGTCTGACCTCAATACAGCCCACAAAACCGCCGACTACCTCGACTACGGAATGGTTAGTGTCAACGAGTATCCCGTAACGCAGCCACAGACGCCGTTCGGCGGATTCAAACAGAGCGGACACGGCCGAGAACAGGGCACCGAGGCGATCCACGAATATACCCAGACGAAGAACGTTAACGTGAACCTCGAGTGATGACGGTCTTCGATCGCTCTCTCCAATAGCGACGGCTGCGACTCGAAAAGGATCCGACCGTTGCAGTCGCCGAGAGCTATCATGTCCCTCGAGAACTTTTATGGTGGTGTGCCTCGCGTGTAGCACTGTATGAGCCTCATCGAGAACGCGCTTTCCGACGAGCACTGCGAGTTTCGGGAGCGAGCAGCGGCCTTCGCCGAGGACGTCGTCGAGCCGGAAGCCGACCGCATCGAACGAACCGACGAATTTCCGCGAGAGGTAATCGAAGCGGCGGGAGACAGGGGACTGTTAGGGATCCTGCTTCCGGAAGCATACGGCGGAGAGGGATCCGATTTCCTCTCCTACTGTCTGGCGGTCGAGCGGATCGCACAGGCCAGCGGCGCCGTCGCCGAGACTATACAGGGACACACGTTCGCAGCGCTCCCTATTGCAAATTTCGGGACGGCTGCACAGAAAGAAGAGTACCTTGAGTCGATGGCCAGCGGCGATACCGTCGGTGCGATGTTACTGACGGAACCCGACGCCGGGAGTTCGCCGACCGAACTGTCGACGGTCGCCGAGACCGACGAGGACGGGTACTCTCTCAGCGGCGAGAAAGCATTCGGGACGAACGCCGGCATCGCGGACGTCCACCTCGTCGTCGCACGCAAGCGACCTGCGCCCGAGGACGGTCACGGCGTGAGCGTGTTCTTGACTCCCGAAGCTGACGAACAAGAGGGATTCACGTTCGATCGAACGGAGTTCATGGGAATGAAGGGTCACGTAACGGGCGACTCCACGCTCGAGAACGTCTTCGTCGACGAATCGTCACTGCTCGGCGAGATCGGCCAGGGGTTCCGAATCGCGATGGGTACGATCGATATGGCTCGAACGGGTCTGGGAGCGATCGGGACTGGGATTGCCACCGCCGCGTTCGAAGAAGCCGTCGACTACGCCGGGGATCGCGAACAGGGAGGGCAACCGGTCGGAGGATACCAAGCCGTCCAGGTCCTAATCGCAGACATGGATGCGCGACTCGACGCTGCGCGCCACCTCGTCTACAATTCTGCGACAGCGATCGCCAATGGTAACGGAAGTACGCGACAATCGAGCAAGGCGAAGTACGTGGCGAGCGACGCAGCAGAGTTCGTGACCCGAAACGCGATTCAGGTCCATGGTGGAAAGGGATACCGAACCGATCTTCCCCTCGAGCGATACTATCGTGACGCGAAAATCCTGAGTATCATCGGCGGGACGACGGAGATCCAGAAGACAACTGCTGCGAGCGAAGTCTTGGATTTGTAGCGTTGATCTGACCCGAGCCGTTCAGACTGCTTTCCACTTGCGAATCTGGTTTAGTGCTCCCGAGAGCGTCCTATCCTGTTTGGTTCTGACTGCAGTATATTTCGAGAGCAGCCCAGGGTTTTTGTATTGTACGTTCGATACACCTCGTATGGTCGAGACACAGTCTCATGAAGGAGTTATCGACGTTCACGTACACATGAACCCATTCTGGAAAATGAATGACAAGGGATATCGTACTTTCCAAGAACATTCCGCAAACTTCGAACAGAAGGCAGAATTAGCGCGGAACCCCGATCGATTCATCGAGTATCTCGACAGTCAAAATGTCTCTACCGCAGCTATCATCAACTACGTCAGCCCGATTCTCGGATATACCCACGAAACGAACGAGTGGGCAGCAACGTTTCGCGAAGCGTGTTCTGACCGGGTGCTCGCGTTTGGCGGATTCGATCCACGGATCGTCGATAATCCCGCCGCAGAGATCGACAGAGCACTCGCGGAACTCGAACTCGATGGTATCAAAATTCATCCGCCTCATCAGGGAATCGCCGCGAACGACTATCGAGATGATCCGGACACTCGAGGCCTCGACGGACTCGAATTACTGTACGAACGGTGCGCAGAATCGAACGTCCCGGTAACCATTCACACGGGGACGAGTATCTTCCCAGGTGCTCGCTCACGATACGCAGATCCAATGCCGATCGACGATCTGGCTATCGACTTCCCAGACCTCGATATCATTATGGCCCACGGCGGTCGGCCGATGTATACCGAAGAAGCGTGGTTCCTCTTACGCCGTCACGACAACGTATATCTCGATATTTCCTCGTTTCCGCCGTCAAATCTGCTGGATTACTTCCCAGAAATAGAGCGTATCGATGAACGAGTCCTGTTCGGGAGCGATTGGCCCGGTCCGATGGTACCGGATATCAGTGACAATGTCGATGCCGTCCGCGATCTTCCGTTGGCCGATAGAACGATCGACCGCATTCTTCGAGAGAACGCACAGTCGCTCTTCGAGTTGTGAACCACCGTATACGACTTCAGTATACGATGACGAGTCGCTGGCGAGAAGACTGCCGCGAAGAACCGCCCTAATCAGTATCTTCTCTTGCGTTCACGCTCCGGTAGAACGGCTAGCTTTCCGCGAGCGGCATATACGGCTCCCGTATACAAATCAGCGATTATTTACACGCGTACATGTGTAATTCTGTGAGCTGGTCGTGTGAACGAGAATCAAAACTCGCGTGAATACCAGATCGAGGCGATTCCTAGATCGATGTTACGATATCGTGCTCGATGTCGACGGCCTGTGCGTCCTCGTCCAGCAGCGCTACAGTGAGATACGGGACGTAGGACTCGAAGTACTCGATGACCTTCGCGATCCGCTCGGAGTCGATCGCCTCGAGGGAGTCGAGCAGCATGAACGGGACCGTCTTGTAGACGTCGTGGACGAGATAGCCCGCGAGCGCGAACACGAGGCCGGTCACCTCTCGCTCGCTCTCGCTCAGGTGGCCGATCGTGTCCTCGTAGGCCGCGCCGTCGTCGGTGCTGCGGACGATCTTGAGATCGAACGACGACCGCTCGACCTTCCGGCGTCCCTCGCGGACCTCGCGGCGCGTCCGGTCGATCCAGATTCGATCGAGATTGTCGTACTCCAGCACCTCGAGGAGGTTCTCCATGTGTTCGTTGAACTCCTCGACGGCGTCCGCCTCGATCTGGTCGATGCGCGTCCGCAGATCCGTCAGCTCGTCGGTGACGTCGTCGCGACGTTCCTGGAGATCGCCGCGTTCATCGAGGCGCTGTTCGATCTCGTCGATCTCCTCGTCGATCTCCTCGCGCTCGCGTTCCTTGCGTTCGAGTTCGAACTCGAGCTGGTTGACCTCCTTGTGCTGATCGAGGACCCCGCTGTAGTCGTCGGTTTCGAGGTCGTCGATTGTCGACTCGAGATCGTCGATCTCGTCGGTGAGTGCCTCGCGGTCGTCGGTCAGGTCGTCGAGTCGATCCGATCGCCGGTCGAGTTCGTCGTCGATCGAGTCGAGACGGCGCTGGGTCTGCCGGTACTCGGTCTTGTTCTCGTTGATCTCCGAGAGCGTCTCCCGCCGCTCGTCGAGTTCGGAGCTGATCTCAGAGCGCTCTTCGATGCGCTCCTGTTGGACGGACCGGAGCTGTTCGATCGTCGTCTCGATCTGGTCGCGGGGAACCGACGAGCCGCAGGTCCAGCAGGTGACCGATTCCGAGTCCTCGAGCAACTGGTCCGTAACCGGGCCGTCGTCCTCGTCGGCAGCGGTGTTGGGGAGTACTGATTCCTGTTCGTCGAGCAGTTGCTCGTTGAACTGGATCGTACTCTGTAACTGTGAGATCTCGTCGGAGAGTTCCGCCTTCTCCGTCTGGAGGGTATCGATTTCGGCTTCGAGGCGGCTGACTTCCGTCTCATCGCCCGACGAGAGCGATTCGAGGCGCGCCTCGACCTCGTCGCGTTCGTCCTCGAGGGCCTCGATACTCTCGCGTTCGGTCTCGATGCGGTCACGGACGGTTTCGAGCTCCGAGCGAGTGTCGCGGAGCTCCGCGAGCTTCTCCTCAAGTTCAGACTGCTCCTCCCGTCGCTGTTCGACGTCGACGTTCGTCTCTTCCAGTTCCTCGCGGGCCGACTCAAGGTCTGCCTGAAGCGACTCGATCTCGTCGGTTAGACGGGTCCGTTTCGCCTCGAGATCGGGCAACCGGTTCTCGAGATCATCGAGTTCGGACAACCGCTCGTCGAGGTCTCGTTTCTGCTGTTCGTACTGCTCGATTTCGGCCTGTATCGCGTCGATGTCGACCGGTCGCATGATCAACTCGCGGAGGTCGTCGCCGCGGGCGACGGCCTGTCGCGCTTCGTTGGTTTCGAGCAGGAACGCGAACAGATCGGCGAGCTCCGGGTCGTCGAGATAGGGATCGCCGTCGGTGACGATCGTTCCGCCTCGCCGCTCGAGCGTCCGTCGATACGTCTCGTCGCCGAACTCGAGGGCCGCGTGGCCCTCCTCGGCGTCGGCTTTGAGACTCGCCTGTTCGCTCCCGAGCGCCGCCATAATCGCTTGCAACAGTGACGTCCGGTTAGTCGCGTTGCGACCAGAAAGCACTGTCACTCCCCGGTGAAACGTAACTTCCGACTCGCTGATTCCCCCGATATTGTCGACTGAAAGGGTGGCTGTCCTCGGAATATCCCGTTGTTTCGCATCCAGTCCAGATTCCATGCACCGGTGTACTGCCCCCACACATATAGATATTTCCACTTTGGCTACTCGTGAGAATTTGCCGGTTTCAGGTGTTGAACGGTCGATGTGTGATTACACATCGTCCGCTTCCCGCGCGTGGTAATCGAACAACTCGCTCGTCGAGGAGTTCCCTGATGGTATACTCCTGGAGACAGTCCTCGCAGGTCACCGCGACCGAGACGGTCACGTCGAAGTTGCCGGTAACGACGGCGTCGTTGCGCTCGAACTGAGCGACGGTATCCTGGGAGCCTCGAGTTTCGCTCCGAGACAGTTGGTGAGGTGGTTATAGACCGTCTGATGGGAGACAAAATCTGATTCGACTCGGTCGACCAGAACGCCGTCTCGCTGGAGTTCGTTTCGCGTCTGAACCTGGGTCCCGCTGCTGACGGCGTCGAGGCCCGCGGGCTCGTACTGCGTCGCGACTCGGCTGAGCTTGCACATACACACTGCCTCCAAATCGGGCGAACTGGATCGATCGGTCACTACGTCCCTGTAGCGGTCAGGAGACGAAAAGCGTTCAGAACCTCGCCGTCTTCGGAGACCGGAGTTAGCATTCGAGGCGATCGCTCTCGATTTCGACGACACGAACGCTCGAGGAGCCGAGCGCGACGACCACGGTGAGCGCGACGGCGGGCATCAGCCGTACCCTCCTGACTGATGACTCCATACAACCGTATATCCTACACTATCATTACATAACCTTTTGGATGTCGATGTCTCGCACTACCACATATGACCACCTAAATTCGATAACAACTGTTTGGAATTGCCGAACCGATATGGACGGAAAAAGCCGTGACTAACCACAGTCCCCCTCATATTCCCGATCTCACCTATGTTAATTACGAGAGTACTACTGTAAATACTGAGATCATCGTTCGGCCACTCCGAATGGACAGGTGAATAGAAAGACGACATCGCTGTCAAAAGCAGAACTCGAACGCGAATCTGAGACGGCGAGATGGTCTGCGGTAACGAGTTCTCTAAGACACCGTACGACGGGTCAGGTGCGGCACTGATACCGTCAGACAACAGTCCGTGAGAGCCCAATCTCGCCGCCTGCGACGGCGTCTGGGTTCGATCGATATGTGAACCGGCTTGTCTAACAGTCTGTCTGCCAATAGTCCGTATAAAACGACGGCCCTCAATTCGGTGGATACTGGAGCTTCAACTCGAGCTCGTTGGTGGCCTCGAGTAACAGTGGTTCGATCTCGTTATGACAACGATCGATAGTGAGTCGGTTCGCAGGTCCAGAAATAGAGATTCCACCGTAGATCGTATCGTCACCCAAGACTGGCGCAGCGATAGCTCGCAGCCCGTTTACCGTTTCCTTGTCGTTGATTGCGATCCCGTCAGCACGGATCTGTTCGAGTTCAGCCTTCAATTCGTCGGGATCAGTGATCGTGTTGGGTGTTAACTCGGGCAACCCATGCCGAGCAATGATTTCTTCGACCCGCTCGTCGGGGAGATACGCCAGAATGAGCTTTCCAGTCGCAAGATGATGTAGCTGCGCCCGACCACCGACTCTCGCGTGTGTCTGGACGGCCTTTTCGCCCATTGCCTTATCGAGGTACACTGCCTTCCCGTGTTCTTCGACAATGAGCCACGCTACCTCACCTGTTTCATCGGCCAGGTCCTCGAGAATGGGATTCCCCACTCGGGCGATAGGGCGGTTGTTCTTGACAAACATTCCATGCTCGAGAAACTTGAGACTGAGTTCGTAGACATTGTCGTTTCGGACCACGTACTCGTTACTCTCTAGTGTAGCGAGATGACTGTGTATCGTACTCTTCGCGAACTCGAGTTCATTGGCTAACTCCGCCAATGAGGCCCCGTCCATCGACTGTAGCGTAGCGATTATCTCGAACAGCGTATCGGTTGTTTTGACCCGTCGATTGGGACTGTCACCCATTGTTGTGCTATATAAACGTATACAACTGACAAAACACTTTCGGAGGGGCAGCATCCGAGTCAAACTGGTCGATACGAGGATTGAATACTGTACACTACCTGCAGCGTAACCACACCGGATTAGATATGACTGTACGCGATGAAGCTGCCTTCTCCCACGACTGAGGTTCAGGCTTTCGCGCAATCCTCGCTATAATCCCACTTCATCCCAGAGATTGTACATTATCTGTGGATAGAGAAGGTTAGATGAGATAATAGTGTGACCAGGTAATGACGACCCAACCACCAATATCCAATACTGACGAAGCTACTGAGGTTGAACGACAAAATTCGGATGTCTGCAACGTCGTAGGGTCAGTTGAAGAGATCGGTTCGAAGTGGAAGCTCATCATTCTCAACGATCTGCGAGATGGCGAAAAGCGGTTCAGCGAGCTCAAACGATCGAGGGGTGCGAGTTCCTATACGCTCTCACGTGTTCTCAGCGACTTAGAAGAGGAGGGATTCATTGAAAACCGAAAGGAACTCGAGTCGCCGGTCGCAAGCTACTACACCTTGACTAAGAAAGGCAATGCGCTCTGTCCCGTATTCGACGCATTGGACGAGTGGGGCGAAGACTGGCTTGCATAGACTCCTGACACATTCAGAAACGATGAGTAGTCACTCACCCCCGATCAACAGACCTCGATGCAGCGGAACCGACACTGATTGAGGGACTGATCCTCAAAGTCGATCCCAATCCCCTCGTCGTGAACTGAGACAACGTATTCCGGCCCGCATCGCTTGGCAGAGATCTGGATCTGCGGTGGCTCGCCTCCTTTATGCGAACGTCTGCCTCTACTTGCGTCTGTCCAATGGTGAAGTCCAACCAATATCGCCACATTGATGTTCCAATTCCATCACTCTAGTACTAATGTGTACATCATCGGATAAAGTAGAACGCTATATAGAACGCGTCAGCAGTGGAGATAACCTCGACATCAAAGAAACACGCAAAGTTGCACGGCTGATCTTTGAAGAAGCTACAGAGGCCCAGATCGGTGCGTTACTCGCTGCACTCCGTACAAAAGGAGAAACAGAATCTGAGATCGCTGGGTTCGCACAAGGGATGCGTGATACGATGCGGACAATCGACCCCGATCGCTCTCCGCTAGTCGACACCTGCGGTACCGGTGGTGACGACTACAACACCATAAACGTCTCCACGACCAGCGCAATAGTCGCGGCGGGAGCGGGCGCGGCAGTCGCCAAGCACGGCAACTATTCGGTCTCCTCTTCGTCGGGAAGCGCTGACGTACTGGACGCTGTGGGCGTCAACGTCAAGGCGGAACCGCAGGATGTCGAAGCGGCGATCGAGCGTGACGGAATTGGGTTCATGCTTGCGCCAGTTTTCAACCCAGGGATGAAGACCGTTATTGGTCCGCGAAAGGAACTCGGAATACGAACGATCTTCAATATACTTGGTCCACTGACTAACCCTGCAGGCGCCGATGCGCAGGTACTCGGTGTTTATGATTCGGAACTGGTGCCGATTATGGCCAAAGCACTAGCCAGGCTGGAGGTTGATCGTGCACTCGTCGTGCACGGATCGGGGCTTGATGAAATCGCAATCCACGGTGAAACGACTGCCGCTGAAGTCACCGATGACTCTATCGAGGAATACACGATCAGGCCCGAAAAACTCGGGTTGAAAACCCATGATATCAAGTCGGTCGAAGGTGGCACACCAAAGGAGAACGCGGCCTATCTCCGCGGGATTCTCACCGGCTCGATCACAGGTGCAAAGCGTGACATTGTTCTCGCAAACGCAGGCGCTACGGTGTATGTCGCTGATCTCGCAGGGACACTAGAAGAAGGAGTTGACATTGCTCGTGAAGCAATTGATTCGGGTGCTGCTGCCACCATGCTTGACTATCTATGCGAATAATGAGGAAAATATGTGACGAAGATTAGTAGTTAGTTTGTCGAACAACGTGAGAGGGCTGTGATTAGCATGTTGCGTGGCATCTAGTCTCTTTCTTCGTGGGGGCATCAGAGAACAGTTTACATGTCCTCAATGCGTGACGTATAGTCCCTAAGGTAGCGTAAGAGAAGAAAGCTAGATGACCAGTGTGATATCCAGATAATATACAGGGATGGGATACAAACAGCATGCTATGACCGCCAACAACCGTATTGCGATTCTCGGTGGAACGTTCACACCACTCCACGATGGTCACCGCGCCCTTCTGCATACCGCCTTTCAGACTGCCAGTCACGATGGAGATGGCGACGGGCAGGTGATCGTTGCACTCACGTCAACTGTACTGGCCAAACGCACGCGGAGTGATCCCGCTCATGCCGAGCTTCTCGGTTCCTTCGACCAGCGCCGAGAGACGCTTGAGACCGAGCTTGCCCAGCTGAGCAGCGCCTACACTGCCGCCTATGAGGTCATCAAACTTGAGGATACACACGGCCCTGCGGCAACCCACGAGGAAATTGATGTGCTTGTCGTCTCTCCTGAGGGGAAAGCCCAGCATCGTGCCCACGAGGTCAACAAACAGCGGATACGTGACGGGCTCACACCGCTCGAAATCCATACTACCCCATTCGTTATCGCTGATGATGGTGTTCGGATTAGTAGTACCCGCATCCGAAACGGTGAAATCGACGTCCACGGCCAACCACAATCGGATTGTGACCGCCTGTAGACGCTGTGACTCAGCATATGCAGCGAGAGTGCTCGCAGATGGACAAATCCGCCCGATTGGAGTCCAATCCTGTGAATGTGGAGCTGAAGACTTCTGCCCACTCAGGTGAATCGTTCCGGCTGCAACCGATTTCCCGGTTCTTTCTTTGTATTGGAATTCCAGACTGTAACGTTCAGTATCGCTCAGAGTGTTATCACTTGCTGTCAGAGTTTGTTCTTGAACTACTTGGTATACTGAGAGCGGGCGTTTGTCTGGCCGATCGCCGTTGGGACGACACAGGAGAGACCAACCTCGATGCCGAGTTTGGACTCCATGTTTTCGACCATCTCCTCGAGTCCATCGAGACTGAGGTTGCCCTTCTCGGCAGGTTTGACTGGCGCGACGAGTGTCCGCATGGCCGTGGATGGCGTTGTACAGCAAGTCCTCGACCCGAGCGTTTGGGTCGATGAGGATGGCTTCCTACTGGTTTTGGAGTTGCTGTTCGTCCCACAGGAGGTCGTACAGGAGTTCGTACCGGCCGTAATCTCCCGGTCGATGTTTTTCATGCCCGTCTCATAGGCGATCTTTTGCTCGAGGTTCGACGTGAAATCTCCGAGCATATCGTGATTCGGGAGCACGTCAACGCCCTTGTCAGAGATTTCGATCAGGTCCTCGAAGTCGCCGTCTAGGATGTGTTTCACGAGGTTGTCGGCGTCGAGATCGCTCCGATGTGCGCCGACGTCGAACAGGTTCGTAAGATTGCCCTCCTGTGGGTCCAGATCGATTAGGCAGACGTCCAGCCCCATCCGCTCGAGGCTGACCGCGAGATTCGCCGTCGTGGTCGTTTTGAACGTCCCACCCGACTCAGAGTAGATGACTGTCGCTATCACCATATTCTGTTACAGTCATCTATCCCTCGGATCTGCCCCAGACTACCGGTCCAGTTATCTGTTACAGTCTTCTGTTACAGCTACCTGTGATAGATGACTGTTGCAGTAATTTAATCCAATGGGTTGTGCGGGACGGGCGTCTGTACAGAACAGTTGGAACAGCCGTTTTACTTCTGAGTAAGATACTCTATCCTTGAGTAAAGCGGCAATAGCCCCCAATCCGTGCCTCTGACGCATGAGATCGCCCCCAGCCACTACGGCCCGCCGGGCAGGTAGACGAACTGATGAAACACACAGTGTAGACCTCCCGATGTCCGGTTATCCGATGGCGAACATGGCTTTCGCTCACTGCTGTATAGTGGTCTCGGCGACTCAAGACACACCGCGTGTCGAGTGAAAATTGGGCTACGCGTCGGTCGCGAACAGGTGATCATCGAACGGTTGGCCCAACGGGTTATCACCAGCGCGTCGATCATGGCGTTCAGACTCGAGAGACAGTACGCACACCGGAGCACCCGCCAGCCCTCGCGGTCGGTGTGGGTCTCGAGGTCGTTCGGCCGGGCTTGGCACTCCGGGCAAAACAGGTTGCGATAGCAGCCGTCGGGGATGGATTCAAGATTGACCATCAGTTCTATCTTCCGAGCGGACCGAGCGCGGCGAACACCCAGCCAACCAGAATGAGCGCGAGTGCGATCCAGTGGCCGGTACGCGCCGACGAAACCGGCTATGACAGTGACTACGAATACAAGGACCGCCAGGACGGCCCCGATCCATCCAGCCACCCGCGAATGGGCAGCATATCGGTCTCACTCACTGCCATCACGCTTCTGAAACACGAGTTGCTTCCAAACGGCCATTCGCGAGGATCCGATCCAACGAGTGGGAGGCGATCGACACCGGCGAGATGACGCCGCTGAAACCGCCGATCCTACATACCGGTGCGATCGGTGACGCCTATGAGGAATGGATACCGCTCACGGCCTACCAGCTGGAGAATCCGCAACTCGAGTACCAGCAGACCGTGACCCAGAGATAGAACAGACTCGCGAAGAACGAGCTGTCAATGTTAGCGAGAGTGACGATGGGTCCGAGACAGCGTCCATGTGGAGTCGGACGAAACGGTTGTTTAGGAGTACCCAAGAAGAGCGCTGAGACGATGTAGTGGTTTGTCACCCCCGACAGGGGGTACAGGGCGTTCGAACTGTCCTGCGACAACAGATGAATTCTGAGTAACAACGGCAACGAAACAGTAGTATCGATTACACACCTACCCATCAACAGACAGATCCACCTTGGTCTGCTCTCCAACTACTAGTTCCAAATGATCGGAGTAGAGCGTCGATTATCACGTTCGTCGAGTGTGTCCTCATCGAACTGACGTACGCGGATGCTGGTGGTGAGTATCGTTCCTCGCACGTCTGTGTTGTGAAAAGTCGCAGTACATCACAGCCGATGCGGTCGGCCAGACGTTTACGAAACAGCACTACTACGAACGGCTTGGCTGGCACGAGCAGACGCTTTCGCGTCAGGATGTCCGTGACGAACTAGTTAATAGCCTTCCACTGTCAATCTCGGTGACAACAAAACAAAATCATGCTACACCCATTGAGGAGGTCGACACATTCACAGTAAAACCCACATGGCAACTGTGAACACTACCATGCTGAATCGATAGGATGTATTCATCACGGCTTGTATTAATTTCCACTAATTATATCTGAACTTGACGCACACTCTCGGGAACGGGCATGAGAAAATCAACTATGATCAGTCGAGTTGCGCTACCTGCCCGATCGGGGGCTCCGCAAGCTGGGTCGCTCGACCCGACTCGCTCGAGCGGTAGATCGCATCGATCACACGCTGGACGGTCAAGGCCTCCTCAACCGTGTTCGTCTCCGGGGTACCCGCCGTCGTGATCGCCTCAAGAAACCGTTCGTCTTGGTCGGCATAGCCAGTCACAGTGGAGTCACCACTCATATTGACATCAGCGTAATGATCACAACCGGCCGTTCCGGCGTCGAGAATCTGCAGATTCGTATCGCCGATAGTGAACTGGGCTCCCGACTGCGTGCCGCGGATGCGGAAGTCCATACTCTCCTCGCGGTTGGTCGCCCACGCGGCCTCAAGCGAGATCGTCTGACCGTCGGTACAGCGGATAAAGGCACTGACAGAGTCGTCGACCTCGTAGGTTTCGGCCTCAGCGTCCCAGTTGTCGCCGAAGCCCTCAGGATCGGCGTACTCCTCGCTGGTGCCGAACGCAGTTCGTGTGACGCCGCTTACTTCGACGATCTCAGGGAAGTCCAGCGCGTAGAGCGCCAGATCGAGCGCGTGAACGCCGATGTCGAGCAGGGCCCCGCCGCCGGCGAGTTCGGGATTGGTGAACCATGACCCTGGCCCGGGGACGCCACGCCGGCGGACGTAGTTGGCCTCAACGTGGGTGAGATCGCCAAAGCGGCCGCGCGCGTGCTGTTCGTCGAACATAGCCATCGACGCGGCATGGCGGTTGTGAAAGCCGACCATACAGATGCCGTCTGCCTGGGCCGCTGCCTCAGCGATCCGCTCGGCACTTTCCAGCGTGTGTGCGAGCGGTTTCTCGACGAGAACGTCACATCCCGCCTTGAGGGCTGCAACGGCGATCGGTTCGTGGAATCGGTTGGGCGTCGTCACAATGACGGCGTCGACCGCCTCGTCAACGACGAGTTCTTCATGAGTCTCATACGTCCGTGCACCGAAATCGTCAGCGAATTGATTACGTTGTTCCAGAACGAGGTCCGCGCCAGCGACAACAGTAGCGCCGAGCTCTTGTACGCTTCGTGCATGGAGATTGCCCATGCCGCCGAGGCCAACGATTCCAATCCCAATCCCATCGCCGATCATGGCCAGACCCTCGATTTCGCAGGTTGTGGTTGGTTAATCATACTCACTACTAAGCACTACGCGCCTGTGAGTTCCCCCGGTCACTCTCTTCGGGGTTTAAATGACACCTCTGTCCCGTGTTTAATGCACTAGACGAATGGGGGGAGAGTTGGCTCGCATAGAGCAACAACGCAGTAACGTAGGAGATCGTGGTCTATTCTGGCACCTATCCGCAGTCGTTGACTATTCGGAGTCAAAGTCGGTTGGGCAAGTTATCGGCATACGCTAGCGAGAACTCCGGCGCCGATGACACTGATGAATGAGAACGCGAGAACGACCGAAAGAACGTCTGGGCTCGAGAACCCGGCCGTCGCAATGAACAGTGCGATTGCAGCGTTTCGAGCGGTCGTCGTTGTCGCCAACACCTCCCGCCGCTCTTGGATCGGCCCGCCGAACGCGTATCCCAGCGCTAACGATACCCCGACAGCGGCCGCCGAGAGGCCGAGCGTTCCCGTCCCGACAAGAGATATTATGCTGTCGCTGTAGATGACCACCAGCAGCACGATCAGTCCGACGAACGAGAAGTCCGACAGTCGCTGGATCGGCGGGTACAGCCGGTTACCGAGCGACGCATGCATGTAAGATAATGCCAGCCCCGCCAGTAGTGGAACGAGCTGAATACGCAGTACCATCCGCCCGATTGCGACGGGGTCGACGACGACGTCGCCCGGAGCGAGTACTACCAGTGAGATCGGGATCGTCACGACCGACAAAAGAGAGAGGATCGCCATCAGGCCGCTCGCAAACGCGATATCGCTGTCCGAGATCTCGGCAAACTTCGGGCCGAACGGCGCCCCGGGCGAGACGGCAAGCAACAGGAACCCAGTCGCGTACGCCGGGCCAACCGGAATCGTTCGGACGAGAAGGTAGGCGACGGCGGGCACCGCCACGAGGTTCACCACCAAGGATTTGGTCAACAGTCGCTGGTCTCGGAGGGCGCCGAATAGCTGAGTGACGGAGAGTTTCAGCCCCATCGAGAACATCGTCGAGAGGACGAAGACAGTTGTCACGGCCTCGACAAACGCGTCTCCAGATATCGTCTCCATTTTGGCTATATCCATTCAGAAGTTCGAACGGAGACCATTTGGCTGCTTTCATATCGGAAGGTCGAGACCGTGGATACTGTCGGTGGATTCCATTTCGTCAACACAAAGGCAGCTGTGTTGGAGTCAACGAGTCCAGCGTTATTGATGTCGTCTGAGAGAGCCGTCACCAGCATCCGTTCTCAGTATAAAGGTCCTGTCAACCCGGATGAGTAGCCTGGAAAGAAGGTCAAAATCCACACACTTTTGAGGTATGAATGGGGCAGATGTCGAGATTTTACATCTCAGAAGAAGCATACGCACCTTCCCCTATGGAAAACGATCCTCTCAACGGAATCCAGCTGGACAAAGAAGAAGACGAACAGTTCAAGGACGTCGTCGACGGCGCCGGCGATGGTTGTACCACACCCCAGTATGTCCAGTGTCTTCGCCTCCCAGTTGGTTATACGATTGTTGACGCACCCCAATAAGTCCAATATCAATCAACTAATGACATCAAATACACCCCACCGTGTCCAGTGTCTACAAAAGCGATTTCGTCACACCCCAGTACGTCCAGTGTCTGCTTTCGGATCGCAACTAACCTTGGATACACCCCATTATGTCCAGTGTCTTTAGCTCAGTAACTCTGATTAAGCCGCTTCTGAATCGCCTCAGTGACCCCCACCATGTCCACTGTCTCATCAAGCGCCTCAAGCAACAGATCAGGACTCGTATCGAGCGAATATTCATAGTACCGGCCACCAACCTCGCCTTTGTTTCGCTCTACTCGACTCGCGATCCCTAACATAGCGAGTTCGTTCAAGTGATCCCGCATCCGTCGGGGGACAAGCGGATCAGTCGCCGCTCGTTCACAGACGATCTCGTACCGGTCCTGAATCGTTCGTGCTCGAGTCGGCGTTTCACCTTCTTCGTGTAGCATCACTAATGCGTAGAGAACAAGATGTCCCTGCTGAGTGAGCCCTGCAACGCCGTCAACGATCCGACTGCGCTCAAGCGATGCCCGCGCTTCGTCGACGTGTGTCTCGGTAACTTCCTCAGCACCTTGCTCAACAGCAATATCACCAGCTTCCATGAGCAAATCAAGGCTCTGGCGGGCGTCACCAGCATCTTTTGCACCAAACGCTGCACACTTCGCGATCACTCCCTCCGGTACAACATTATCGTAAAAGGCGATATCAGCACGTTGGCGGAGGATATCGCGGAGTTCGTTCGCGTTGTAGGCCGGGAACTGGAGCTCCTTTTCACACAGACTCGATTGCACCTTCGAGCTCAGGCTTTCGCGGAATTTGAAGTCATTTGAGATTCCAATAATTCCGACCTTAGACTCCGTTAGGTTGCCGTTCGCTCGAGCTCGGGGAATTTGATAGAGAATCGAATCATCTTCGATATGGTCGACCTCGTCAAAGACAATGATGATTGTTCCGCCGATCGAATCAAGTTCATCCCATAGCCATTCGTTCACTTGTCGTCGGGGATACCCAGTCGGCTTCAGTTGATCGTCAGGATCACGAAGTTCGTTGATTAGTTGTATCGCAACCTGATAGCTCGTACTTAGGTCCTCGCAGTTAGTCCGAATCGTAGTGAGATCAATATCGTACTCAGTAGCATCTGTTTTAAGTTCGCTGAGAAGATAGCGGGTACAAGCAGTCTTGCCGACACCAGCTTTTCCGTATAAGAATACGTTTGGCGGTTGATCGCCGTTGATGACCGGCTGAAGTGCAGAGATATACTGCTGGAGCTCGTCATCTCGACCAACAATCTCCTCAGGTTGATAATCTTCCCGGAGGGCATCCCGATTACGAAAGATGTCTGTGTCAGGTTGAAACAGCCCCATAGTGCTCGTTGTTTGGGACTATTTGGGAACCTACATAAAACCATCGTGTCGAGTGTGTCCAGTGTGTCTAGTGTCCTGAAAAACACTTGTCCTCCCCCTCCCCAGTATGTCCAGTGTCTCATGGGAAGTACGATGGATCCCATCTCACGAAGAACTCTGAACCTGGGAAAAGTTTAAGTCGGTTGGCGCTATACTAGTCCGAACGATATCTAGAATACGTGCTGTATAGGAAGCTAAAAGGTGGAGCAGCTCGTTAGTAGCTTCTCACTTTGACTATGGTCAAAGACACTGGACACACTGGGGGGTGTGTGTTAGTATCTTATTCGATCCCTGTGCGATTCCTTTTAACCAACATAACAGGATGTCTTAGAGTCTGTTGGTTAACCCTTCTGGCTCCCGGAAAGACCGTTAAGTCTAGTTCTCAATCTCACGGAATTCCCCGCTGAATATCCGTCACATCCCAGCTAAGTACCGATAGTACACTCTCGACGGCTTGGATGATTCTATTTCATAGTCCGATAGATCACATGCCTCATTGTGAGCCAATGCAACCCGCTCTCGAGTCTTTCCTGCCGCTAACAATAATATACTTTATGTTTTGTCATAGATAGACAGTGAGGTTCTCATCACAAGCATGTTTGAGTGCCTCCTCATTCTGGGTATTTGCGTGTATCCTTCAGACAATCTGAGAACTCCTTCTGATTGGTGAATGGACCTATCGTTACCTCACCGAATGAAGTTTCTCGATTGCTTTTTCGAGACAGCTGAGAACTGCATCTGGTGATCGAATTATGCCGAGTCGCTTGAGACACTCCTACTGAACACCCTCGATAAACGGTGGCGTTGGTCGCTGTCGGGCTTTAATGCCTCTGATCTTGAACTCGTCCTCGCCAGCGACTTTCCGAAGTACTTCGCCAACGCGCCAGCGTCACTCTCACATTGAGGGACGAATGCGATCCAGTCGTAGTGGGCTTCATATTCCAGTCGGATATCGTCGGTTTCCGTAATCTCTGTTGTGAGCGTCTCAAGATCAATCTGCTCGCTTTCATCGACATCGGGAACGGGATTTGCCTAGATCGTATCGACGATGCCGTGAACGATCTGCCATCTACCATTTTCTTCGCGTTTGCGAGCATCATCGTACTGACGACCTGTTAGCTAAGGTATGGCGAAGCAGTGCTTGCTGTCCACGTCGAAGTTGGGCTGATAGAGCGGACGATGAGATGCCAAGTTCATCGGCGATGTCTTCCATGCGCGTTTCCCGCGGCACATTGAAGTACCCTTTTTCTAAAGCCGTGATCAAGGCTTCACGTTGACTGCTTGTAACGCCGTATTTGTTAGTACTGATACCATCCTTCTCAACGGATTTCTCTTCGTACAAATTAATCAATTTAAAATGCCTGTTTTGGTTTTCACACTGTTCTTTTAAAGCTATTATTGTATTTCGGGACGGGAAACGACCTACAAACTCTACGCTTTCAGACGTCATTGTCAGACTAATAGAAACGATATCTTCTTCTATGACAACAAACTGAAGTGTGTTCTGTTGTCCTTCTTCTGAGAGTTGTATTCGATAGAGATGCCGATTAGATAACTCAGTAAGACATTCGTAGTCAGAAATAGTAGGGTCATCGATTAGTGCGGATTCGTATCTCTGAAAGTCATCGCCGGATGCCCAAAAAATGAATTTCAATCGTTCATCGCCCAATGAACGAATATCCTCGATCTCGAGAATCATATCTGGAACGGCCCCCAATGCTTTTTGCCCCACTGGACGCCCTATTTCCATTTTACCAATTAGAGACACATATATTGTATAGACTTTAGACAATATAGCTTTTCCTAATAAGAACACGATATTCTATCCAAATATTTATAATTTTAACTAGAAACCATAGTGGAGATGTTAGTCAGAATAAACTCATCATTATAGTAAAACACTGCATACAGAAAATACACCTGGAAGAATAGCTTTGCGCATTTTCTTTCTATTAATGGCCAAGTCGCGAGATTTCAACCCGATCTAAGACTAATCCTCAATGATTTATAATTAATATGTCGGCTAGTTCCCTATATATAGAATATTATATAAATAAAATGGTCGGATTGGAAAGATCAATATATTGTCGATAGTCGTCTGAGAGCAATTGTCACAGTATCCGTCGTTGAGTACGTCGAAGAAGATACCCTCAACTATGACATCACCGCTCGTAGCGAGTTCGCAGCCGTCGTCGAGGGCGTGGCCGTTAAGATAGGCAATGGCCGGCTGGCGGAGGTTGTTGTTATCCAGATTAGATCTACCCTTATGTTACTGTATTTTTGTCACACACCTACGAGTACAGCGAGTTGACTTCGATGACATTCGCTGTTTGAGCTATTTGCTCTTGCAGATCGTTCGTTATTCGCTCGTCAGTCATTCGTCGAGACGGACCAGAGATACTCAGCGCACCCATAGTTTCCGTTCCGGGCACGTTCACTGCTACCCCAATACAACGAACGCCCGGAATATTCTCTTCGTCATCGATTGAATACCCTCGCGACGAAGTTTTGTCGAGCTCATGGTTCAAATCTTCGACATCGGTAATCGTGTTCGGCGTTCGCTCAGGCAATCCGTGCTCTTGTATGATTTGGTCGACCTCATTACGAGGTAATTCGGCCAGAATCCCCTTTCCGAGAGATGTTGAATGCAGCGGCATTCTCTCACCGATTTTGGAGACAGTTTGCACCGCGGAATCGCCCCTGTCTTTCTCGCAGTACACGACGTGTCCCCCTTCCTTTGCGCCAAAGTGGACGACTTCACCAGTCTCATCTGCGAGTTCACGAACCTGCTCTCTGACAGTATCTGGATCCGCCACCCCACTCTTTACGGACTCAGCAATACGTAAGAACTGTAAACTAAGCCGGTATGTATGATTTTCTTTGACCACTAGCCCCTCATCGGTTAGCGTTGCAAGGTGTCCGTGGACAGTGCTTTTCGAGATATTCAGTTCATTTGCGAGTTCTGTAACCCCCACACAACCTTGTTCTTGCAACATATTTATAATACGACAAGTCTTTCGGGCCGAATCGACCTGTCGAGGAATGTTCCTGGCCATACGTAGATTAAGGGAGTACACCACATATTCGTTCTAGTTCAGCGTCCGAACCATTTATAGGACGTTCGACACCGACCTTGTGAAGAATATAATTCATCTCTCTTTTATTAGGATAGTCGACATCGCCTGCCATGGGGACCACAGCAGATATTCGTTCTACCTCACTGTCTAAACCATTTATAAGGGCCACTGAACCAATTAGATGAAGTTTGACATACAACTCAGCCGTGAGACCTCTGCAACTACCCCTGTTTCGATGAAACAGTGCGTAAATACTCGAGGCACCGTTCCACGAATATATGGTCTTCTGTTTGCTCGTATTCCTTGTCGCTCAATGGCCCAGAGAGCCCCTGTACACTGAATTCATACCGACTATTTTGATTTAGGCGCCGTTCAATCATTTGGCTCTGTCGAATCATCCACTACAGAGTTTGTATCCTGAATCTGCGGGGGATCTATTCTTTATACGTCGATTCCTAGACCCTATGATGGCTGACGGTACTCGAATCGCCAATTTCAATCGTTTACAGGAGTATTTTTGTAATCTATTTACGGTTGTACCGTTGTAAAACACCAAAGACTACGACCATTATAGTATTCGGTACAAACCATTTAGCCCGAATCCATTCCCCACTCTATTTCGTTTGCACTTGTCGAATGGAGCGCTACAGGCCTTGTGAACCGAATAATACGAAAGTAGGAAAATTAGCTTGCGATTCCGATTTCGCTGATCAATCTCTGTTGATCGACTATAGCGGGGTCGAATCCCCCCATACTGCTGCGATTATCTTATCTGGATGCATATCCAAATTTGTTCTATGCTATCGAATTCTTTGTTTGATACTGTCGGCCCCTTCTTACTGCAATCATTTGTCCAGAGGAAGAGTAATTAAACACCTTACATTAATCGCTCCGTCTCTGGATAGAATTTAATGCTGACGGAGCAGACCACGAACCAGAGAATTACGATAGAACTGGGTCTCTCTTGCAGAGATGACTATTTTTTATAGCAGATTGATTATTGTCTCCCATGCCAATTGAGACAATTCTGTTTGCCGTCGGTACTCAGAATGATGTTCATATTGAGCAGGTAACCGACACCGCTCTTGAGTTCGCCCGTCCTCTCGATACAACCGTCGTCGGGCACCCGATCCCCGAAGCTGAGGTGGAATCCCGCACGCTACGGTTTCGATCGTCAGATCTCATCATTCGTACATTCTCTCGCAGAACGAATCCGATGAGCTACTCAACGAGTACTCGTTCGAAGAAAATGAGAGAAGGTACCGAACTCGCACGGGTCAATCAGTTGAGTTCATTGAATAATTTTTCATTCAGCAACTCGTCGAGGACGAGCCTCCGGTTCGCTCTCTCTTACCGAATCGACGATACGCGCACGTTTTCGTCGAGTTGCCTGGTCTTCCCTTTTTAGTTTCCTCACCGGTTAAGTCGACGTAACCTAGTTACACGATCGTTCCCAGAACTATATACGGATTCAGAACCAAATTAGATAATGTGGTGGATGTAAATATCCAACTAATGCTCGTGACCGGTTTGATCAGGGATGTGAACTCGTCCAATTCGGATCGATTCGTCGACTCCGAAACGATCGAGAGGGGATGTCAACGGAGAAGAATGGCGGTAGATACTACCGACCGGAAATCGGATGCAGAGGAGAGCTGCTGATGACCACCGAGCCGATCATTCCGAAGACAGCACGGATCGGGCGGACTGCGCTGGTCGTGGCCGATCTCGACGCGATGGTCGATTTTTATCGAGACGTCGTTGGGCTCTCGGTTCGCAGGCGAACGAAAACGGAGGCGACGCTCGGAATTAGCGAGACACCGTTACTCGTGTTGACAGAGGACGAGACTGCAGCGTCCCGGCGTCGAGAGCAAGCGGGACTGTTCCACAACGCGTTCAAGGTCCCGTCGCGCACTGCGTTAGGTGCAGCGCTCGACCGAATACGCGAGCACTGGAAGTTAGACGGTGCGTCCGATCATTACGTCAGCGAAGCACTGTATCTCACTGATCCAGAGGACAACGGAGTCGAGATATACACAGACCGACCGCGAGAGCAGTGGCCGCGTGCGTCTGGCGGCACAATTCAGATCGGAACGGTTCCACTGGATCTTGACGACATTGCCGCGAAATCGAACGGGAAGACATCCGCTCCCTCCGGAACGACGGTCGGACACGTTCACCTAGAAGCGTCCTCGATCCGAACGGCACGCGAGTTCTACGCCGAAATGCTCGGGCTCCGCGTGCAGACGGAAGTGCGTTCGGCGCTGTTCCTGGCAGCCGGAGACTACCACCATCACCTCGGCGTGAATACGTGGAACGGGCGGTCCCAGCCGGCGGGCGGCCGCGGATTGGCGTGGTTCGAGTTCGTCGTCCCGGACGACGAGACGCTCGCGACGGTTCGGCGGCGACTCGAGGATGCCGATATCGCGGCCACCGACCGTGGCGACTCCCTCGAGGTCACCGACCCGGACGAGATTTCGGTTCGGATTCGGACGGTCTAGATCCGTTCCTCACCACGACCAGTTTTCCGATCCAGATGTGCTCATGACCGTCCTCGCGTTTTCGTTCATCGGAGCCGTCGGTTCGGCGCTGATCACCGTCATCCGGGGACGACACACCTCCGGATGAGAAGCGTTTCTGTAACCTTCCTCAACTCCCGATCAAGATCGATATCTTCGTCGTTCATACGGACCGTTGTACGTCATTTTCGGTGCGACTGCGAACCGTTCTGCGGTTGCACCGGGACGTCGGTACAACGGACCGTATCAGTCGTCGTTCTGGACGAACGTGACGGGACAGGACGCATCCAGTATCAGCGTCTGCGCGACGCTTCCGAAGATCACCTTGTCAGCGGGGGACCTGTGGCGTCCGCCGACCACGATCCGGTCGGCGTCGACCGCGTCCGCGAGGTCGAGGAACGCCTCGCCGGGGTCGCCGACCGCGCCACGAACGTCGTAGTCGACGCCGGCGGCCTCGAGACGATCGATCACTGACTGGACCGTATCGTGTTCAGCGGCGATTTCGTCGGGAGAGTGCTCCTCGAGCAGGTCATCGTATTCAGACTTCGAAAGGAGTTGGGGATAGCCACTGCCCGTTATCGGAGTGACTGCTGGCGTAATGTCGTCGGTGTTCTTCGGAATGGCGTGGCCAACTACGACGGTGGCATCGACTGGAGCGGCGGTTTCCAAGACGGCATCGACGAGGTGGTGTATCCGGTCCTCGTCCGAGTCGCTGACGGGAAGCAAAACTGTCTCAACTGGCATGAGACTGTCTACAGTCACCAGGCATATAAATATTACATTTCTACACTTCATAAAAGTGCGAAAGCTATTAGCCCGGTACGACGCCGTCTGGAGAAAGAAGGTCGTGCTACTGCGATCGACCGTCGGTCGTGTCTGCAATCCACTCGCGATCAGTCGTCAGAGGATGACACCTCCGCCGTCGAGTCGACGGTGGATCGACTGACGAACCAGACCGTTAGGAGGGCGCCCCCGACGATGAGCATAACGTAGCCAGCGGTCTGCAGCATCCCCCTACGACCGAACGCGTCGACCAGCGGTATCGGAGCGAACGGCGAGAGCGCGAACCCACCGTACATCATCATCGTCACGCCGCTGAGGGCGCGACCGCGAACCTCTCCCGGGACGACTGACGCGACCCAGTCGTTCGCCGTGGGCTGGATGAGGCCGAATCCCGTCGCCCCGCTGACGATGACGCCGGCGATCACAACCGGGAGGATATCAGTGGCGGTAAACAGGAGGAATCCCATCGCTGCGATGACGAAACCGAGCGCCATCACCGTGACGTGACGCATACGCTGTTTGATCCGACCGTACATTGAGGCGAAGATGAAGCTGCCGATCATCACACCCGAGATCACGAGACCCGTCTGCGAATCGGTCACGGTGAGGGAGCTCTGGAGATAGTACGGCACCTCGATCATGACAAGGTTGTTCACCAGCATTCCTACCAACACGATGGCGTAGATGCCGGCGACCAGCTTTACAGGCGACTCATGCAGGAGTTTCTTGATCGCCTCGAGGCGGCCGACTCCGTCGTCCCTGACCGACTCCTTCACGTCGGGTTCCGGCAGGAACCGGAGGATCGGCGGGACGAACAGGAGCGCCCCCGCGAAGACGAGGAAGATGTACCGCCAACCGAGGGTCCCTGCAATGTAGCCGCCCATGACCGCAGCGATGGCGCCGCCGGCGGCCGTCACGGCGCTGTAGTAGCCCATGATGGACTCGCGGCGGCCGCCCGAGTAGTAGTCCGCGATGAGCGTCGGCACCGTCACCATGAGCGCGCCGACGGCGATACCGTCGAGCACGCGGGTTGCCAGGATCAGGTAGATCGAGTCGAGGAAGAACGCGATGCTCGTCCCGGCCCCATAGACGATGACCGCCCCGATCAGGATCGGCTTGCGCGCGTACTTGTCCAGCACGTATCCCGTGAGGGGTGCGACGACGATCACGATCCAGGCCGACATCGAACTGACGAGCTGTGCTAACGTCTCTGAGTACGGCTCGTGCGAGAACGTCTCCTGGATCGCCGGGATGGTCGGGTTGATCAGTGCCCCTGAGAAAGCCGGGATAAAGCCGATCAGCACCAGCGTTATCAACATCGGCCAGCGGATAGACTCCGAGTAATCTGTCGACATACTCACTCACCGGCGTCTATGCCGTTCTCTGGACCGCATTCGTTCGTCAGCCTAGTCCGTGGGGTAACCTGTGGCATACGAATATACAATGATACAACCATTATAAATATTTTTCCATGCGTGATGGGGGCAGGCTATGTACACAGTAACCGATTGTTTCGGCCTGCTCGATCCGACCGTCGTCGTACGAACCGTTGGAAGTCATTTTCAGCGCAACCGCAGACGGGTCACGGTTGCACTGGTAAATCGTGAGCAGGCCGTGTCAGCGGATGTCGAACGGTCGTGATCAGAATCACCGCCTTCGGCGACGAGGAAGCAGGAAGACTCACGAGGCGCAGTGACTGGTCAAAGACGATGCTGGCCGACGGACTCTCGAGTGAGGCGACGATGACTGGAGTCTCACAGACGCCGCGCCGTGCAGACCACGGCCGTCCGGCGGTTCGCCGCGATCCACCTGTACCTCAGAGCCATTGAATGCAGACCGGTTCCGAAATCGACACGCGTTCGCCTGTCGGTACCAATGACCCAGTTTCGTTGTTAATCCTGAACGCAGTGACATCATCGCTGTGGCGATTCGCCGCGAAAAGGAAGTCACCGTTCGGGTCGACTGCAAAGTGACGTGGCCATTCTCCGCCACTCGAGGACGTCGCGACGCGCTCGAGGCTCCCGTCGTCGACGGCGAACGTCACGATCGCGTCCTGACCCCGGTTCGAACCGAAGACGTATCGCCCCGACGGATGAACGGCGATTTCGGCTGTCTTGTTCTGTCCGTGGAACTCATTGGGGAGCGTCGAAATCGTCTCTTGGTCGACGAGAGTGCCATCCGAGCGCCGATCGAAACGGGTCACCGTTGAGTCGAGTTCGTTGATCACGTACAACTGGTCACCGCCCGGACTAAATGCGATATGTCGCGGACCGGACCTCGGCCCGACGTCGGTCTCGGCGCATCGCTCGAACGTTTGTTCGTCCCGATCGATCTCGTAAGTGACGATCCGATCGGTCCCGAGATCAGGAACGTAGACGAATCGGTCGTCCGGTCCAGGCGTGATCGAATGCGGATGTGGTGCGTTCTGGCGCTCGTCGTGGACGCTCGAGCCGTGATGATCGACGACTGCGGTCGGACTCTCGATGGTACCGTCGTCGTCGATGGGAAGCATCGAAACGGCACCGCCGAAGTAGTGGGCCACAAATAGGAATCGTCCCGTTGTGTCAACGCTGCAGTGGCACGGACTGAATGAACCGCTCGGCGCCGCGTTGATTTCGATCAATTCGCCCGTTTCGAGATCGATATCGAACACTTTGATGATCCCTTCCTCGTCCTCGCGAACGGCAGCGTACAAGTACTCTCCATTCGGATGAGGAGCGACGAACGTCGGGTCGGGTCCAGCAATAGCACTATCGAGCGGTTCGATAGAACCAGTTTCCGAATCAACTGCAACAGTATAGACTCCAGCACTATCTGCAGAACTGTACGTACCGACGGCTGCTAAATGCGTCTCGGACGTCACACTGTTTCGAACGAAACGTTCCGTATTCACTGTTTTGATGTTCGGACAGGTGGATACAAGGCGCGGTCACGCTGGCTTCAGTTCCGGCGGTTTGTCCCACTCTTCCGCGTTGTCCACTGGGTCGTAGCCGATCCGTTCGTGAGCATTACGGATCGAAAACCACCGCCGGTCGTTATTGCTAACACCGTAGAAGACGCCGAACTCGACGGAGTTATCCAGAAGACAGCACTTCACTTGATGCGCGAAGTCACGTCGGGACTGCCACATCGCTTTCATCCGGCCGACGGCTCGCTCGTACGCCTCGCTCCCGCGCTCCCAATCGCCGTTGTGAACGCCGAGCTCCGCATCGCCGTACGGATGATCGTACTGCTTTGAATTGACGGTACAGATACGAAGCGCGTAGAATCGGGTCGGATACTCGAACTCCTCAGTTTCCACGTACTGGCGGCCGAGGGTTTCACCGAAGGCCTTGGTCGTACCATAGTAGGAATCGGGTCGAACCGGGTCAGTGGGATAGATCGTAATTCCGTGCTCCGGCTGGTAGATTTCAGGCGCGTGCTTTGCCTCGTACTGGCCCATCACGTGGTTCGTTGAACCGAATACGAACGTCTCAACGCCAGCGTCGCGCGCCGCCTCGAGAGCGTTGTACATGCCGAGTATATTCGGTTTGAACACGTCGTTCCAGCTTCCGTCAACGTACGGATACGCAGCGAGGTGGATGACCGCGTCTTGTCCATCGAACGCGGGACGGATCGAATCGTAGTCGCTCACGTCGGCGACGTAGGTGTCGTAGTCGCCGTATGGATGATCGGCCGGACGATCCGACCGGTTCAGGTAAGTGATGTTGTACTCCTCGTCCAAGTGATCGATTATTGCGGTTCCACACCGGCCGTACGCACCGGTAACAAGTACGTTCATACTGGACCGATGCTGCGACAACAAAAATAAACTTCCGATCCGATGATTCCCCGTCACTTGCCGGAAGCGTCCACAGAGACTGTTTGTGCAAGTGAGCGAAGTCGGGAATCCGATCACCAGTGGACCGAGCGGTGAGAAGTGGTGACCAGAGTGACTGGCGAGTTCGATTAACGGAACGCGCTACGTCGAGTCGGCGTCCGAACAGGAGAGCAAACCGTTGAGGTACGCCACGGCGTGTGCTCGCGATCGGTGCCCCCATTCGGTATCGCCGACGATCTCGGGAACGTGGTCTGGAACCATCACACCGTCGAAACCGACGTCGCGAAGCGCCTCGATCGCGGTTAACGCATTGTAATTGCTTTCCTCATCGTCGAGGAAGGTCTCGGTGAACCTCGGCCACGTGCCGAGCACGTCACGGAAGTGGACGAAGACGATGTCGTCGTTTCGGCCGAAGTGTTCGATCACGTCCGTGACGTCCGTCTCGGGCATTTCCGAAAAGCAGCCGAGACACAGTTTAAGGCCGTGGTTGTCGCTCGGAACGAGTTCCATCGCCCGTTCGAACGCTTCCCTGTTGCGGAACAGCCGGGGAATGCCACCGAGTTGTTCGACCGTCGGCGGATCCGCCGGGTGAAGAGCCAACTGCACGCCGGCTTCTTCGGCGACTGGGAGCACCTCCTCGAGGAACTGCTCGTAGTTGTCCCAGAGTTCCTCCTCGGTGTATTCTCGCTCCACACCGGGTGCGCGTTCGTACGGCTGATCGATATCGTCGATATCGAACTCGCGGCCGCGAGCGCCACCGCGAACTCGAGCCGACTGGGAGGTCCGCATCGGGACGACGCCACGGGGATTCCACTGGTAGCCCAGGATCGGAATGTTCGCCTGGCCGATGTTGCGGATCAGCTCCTTGATCGTCTCGAGTTGAGTCTCCTTGCCCTCTTTCCCGAGCATGATCTTTCCGTAGACGTTGTAGCTCAGCGACTGAACCCCCATGAGACGGAGTCCGGCGTCCTCGGCGCGTCGACGAGCTTGCACCAGTTCGGAAACCGAGGGGACGACGCCTTCATCAATCGTGATCGTTTCGTCGTCGTGGCTTCCCTCGTCGGCAAAGACGTCTCCCCGCGGATCCCGGTGATCCAAGAAGATATCGGATATGCCGACCTGTCGACAGAACTGGAGCCGCTCGTCGGAGAGCGTTCTCGTTCGTAGTCCGGTCCGGAGTGGGAGTTGCTCTTCGTCAGTCTCAAGCGTCTTACGTTGACTCATCTGGAGTAGCTTCTTATTTTCTCGTATTTAGGCTTTTCCAACGGAGCCATCGGAGAGTAGCTGTTCGAGTTCGTCGTTCAGTTGATCGTACAGCTCTTCGGCGCGCTTCTCCTCTTGCGGCGTCAACGAGCGGATCGGTTCCCGGACATCACCGCCGTATAGGCCGGCAAGTTCGAGTCCCTTCTTGACGGCTGGGACGCTTATCCCACCGGCGATCGTACTGTTCTGTCCAGTTTTCTCTCGGAAGTTCTGATACGGGAGACAGGCCTCGCGCAGTTCGCGGGCACGACTCCAGTTTTCGTTCGCCAGCGCGTCGTACAGTTCGAGACCGATCTCCGGGCGGAAGTTGCTAACGCCCGCCGAGAAGCCCTCGACGCCTTCGGCCCAGTATGAAACTGCGTACGGCTCTGCTAGGCCGTTCACCCAGACGACGTCGTCCGCACCGGCGCTGATTCCGGCCCCGAGTTTCACCGAATCCGGCAGCGCGTATTTGATTCCGACGACGCCGTCCAGTTTCGTCAATTGCGCGAGGTACTCGACGGACGGATCGAAGCCGCGAACGTACGGGACGAGCGGGGTCTCCGTTGCGTCAGCCAGCGACCGGTAGTACTCCAGTAATCCCTGCTCGTGGAGATACGTGTGATCGGGTGGCATCACCATCATCGCGTCGACGCCGATTTGATCGTACGCCTGAATCAAGTCCTGTGCCTGGTTCGTGCTCCCGCCGACGCCGGCGAGGACGCACGCATCCGACGGAAGCGAAGTTACGGTCGCCTCGGTGACGTCGATCCGTTCTTGATCGACCAACGAGTGGTATTCGCTGATATTTGCAGCTGCGAGGAATGTTCTGATACCCTCTTCGTAGAGTGACTGTGCGTTCTCTTCGATCTTCCAGTGCTCTATTTCTCCGTCCTGATCGAACGGCGTGAGGATACCGACGGCGACTCCTCGTAGCCGCTCCTTGACTTCTGCAGTCGCTAATGCCATCGAGTAGTTGGTAATGCTTATTATTATAAAGTATTGTCGTTGTGGTCCGCTCGTCTCCGAGCGGCAGGGACAGATGTCTCGAGACCGTGTTTCCTGCTTCAGTGGCTACAGCAGGCGTCCGGAGCGTTCAACTCAGTTGTGTCAGCGTGATACTAGTCTGGCTTAGTAGTTGCGGTAGATCGTCTTTGTCGTCGTGAAGAAGTCCAATCCGGCGTCACCTTGTTCTCGGTAAGTGTTCGTGGAGGAATTCTTGTAGCCGCCGAAGGGGACGTGCAATTCTAGCCCGGTCGTCTTTTCGTTGACTTTGGCGACGCCCGCTTCGATGCGATCAAGGAACTCGTTGGCTTCGGTCGTATCCTGCGTCACGATGCTCGCCGAAAGCCCGTAGTCGACGTCGTTCGCAAGCGACAGCGCGTCCTCGAAGTCGTTGGCGCGAATGACCGCCAGCACCGGTCCGAAGACCTCCTCCTGTGCAATCCGCATCTCGTTGTCGACGTCCGAGAAGACGGCCGGTTCCACGTAGTAGCCATCCGCGTATTCCCCGTCCGTGAGACGTTCCCCGCCGGTTTCGAGTGTCGCGCCCTCGTCTTGGCCGATCTCGACATACTCGAGCGTCGACTGGAGTTCCGACTCAGTGACATGGGGTCCCATATCAGGGTCGTCGAGTCCGGGACCGATTTCCACAGACTCGGCGTACTCGACCATTGCGTCGACGAACTCGTCGTAAATCTGGTCGTGGACGATCGCTCGAGAGGCGGCGGTGCAGGACTGGCCTGTCGTTCCGAACGCACCCTGGCCGACGATCTCCACCGCCTCGTTGACGTCGGCACTCGGCATCACGACCGTCGGGTTCTTCCCGCCCATTTCACACTGGACGCGTTTGAGGTCGTCGGTCGCCGTCTGTGCGACCTGCGTCCCGACGGCCGTACTCCCCGTGAACGAGACGCCGTCGATCGCCTGGTTTTCGACGAGCGGCGTGCCGACGTTGCTCCCCGATCCCGTGACTAAATTCGCCACGCCATCGGGGAGCCCTGCCTCCTCGAGACACTCGAAGAGAACCCGTGCCATGCCAGGGGCCGCCGAAGCGGGCTTGACGACCGCCGTGTTTCCGGCGGCCAGCGCCGGCGCGAGCTTCCATGCCGGAATCGCGATTGGGTAGTTCCACGGGGTCACCAATGCGACCGTTCCGAGCGGCTCCTGTCTGGTCGCGAGTTCCGTGTTGCGACCGCTCGCGGATTTGACGGTACCCCCGAGATCGCGTGTCTTCTGTCCGTAGTACGCGAAAATGTCGATCGCACGCTGAACCTCGCCGGCTGCCTCGGCGCGCGTTTTCCCCTCTTCACGGACGAGCGCCTCGGTCGTCTCGTCTTTGCGCTGCTCGAGAAGCGTTCCCACTCGCTTGAGGAGGTCGCCTCGTTCCGGGCCCGGCGTGCCGGCCCAGTCGTCTTGTGCGTCGGCGGCTGCCTCGACGGCGGCCTCGACATCTGCCAGACCCGAGTCTTGGTATTCGCCGACCAATTCGTCGGTCTGTGCCGGATTTCTAACCTCGAAGGTTGAATTCGTCTCGGATTCGACCCACTGTCCGTTTACAAAGTTCTTGTAGCTGCTTGCCATTCGCATGTGGAACTTATCCTACTCCGTTAGAAAGGTTTTGATACTCGTTTTCTCGACTCGAGTCGGACTGCTGAGTCCTCCTTCGATTTCTCGATATCCGCCGTTTCCCACCCTCGAATCGGAGTTGATAGCGGTTCTGTGCGTGTTCCTTGTACGACCTCGAGAACCAATCCGTCTTTGGGACGCACGCAGGTACGTGACAGGATTTTCTCGGTGCTCCCGTTTGACCAGCGTTACTCCAGCAACGTGTGCTATTCAAGGCAATCGTCTAAACGATCATCGGCGTTCGATCAGAATCTCTTCGGCGGGGCAACTACGTGACCATTGTTCTATCCTATCGAATATACCAGTATGTCGGCTCTGAGGCGGTGAATAGCGTGTTTCCAGATCGAACCTCAAATCCGATCAGACCGTTCCAAGCTGTAGAGTTTACTATCAGTCGTTGGTCTGTCACACTTCCCTCGAATGGCTATCTCCTCTCTACTGGCCCAACAGCGATCCCATTACAGATGCACCTCTGTGCTATTACAGGAGTACTGATGTAAATATATCCTGATCGTCAGTTCGGCAATCGCAGTACTTCAACTCTGGCGTCGCCCGGTACAATTGTTCGCACCTGTCGAATCGAGCGTTTCGTCGGTCGTATCCTGACGCATCAAACCGCTCGTGGGATGAGTCCGAATTCTCTCATAAGGCACTCAAAGGACAAACCCTCTCGGCAAGGAGTGTCAACTCGAGAGCGTAGCAGTGTGGCGCGTGGCGACGGCTTGTAGCCACGATCTAGCTGAACCGGCAGTACTGATCCGAAAATCGATCACTCACCGGAGCCCGGTTTAGTCTATTTAAACACCGACTCAGACGCTTCTGGCACAGCTTTCTACACAGTCAGTGTTCCGGTCTAAGTTTCGAAGATTCGCTGAACGTCCGGTTCGATCGACCAATACGAGCGATCAGCCCGGCAGAAGCGTTCCGAATATCCATCGTTCTATCGGATATCATGCTAAGCACTTCTTCCTGGCGTACTTTCTCAATTATGCGGTCGAGCAGTGTCGACTCACTCAACATCAGATGTGCCGAACTCCGAAACGCTTGCCCAGCTCGTAAGTTTGCTCTCAGCGGGTCTTGATGTTCACGTACCGCTCTCTCCCCGTTCGTTCTTTCGCTCCAGATACGTATATTTCGGCGACTAGATCCCCAGTACGGCCAATCAGGCGTCTTCAACGCGTCCATGGCCTACGAGTACAGCGAATTCACTTCGATGACGTTTGCCGCCTGCGCAAGTTTCGGCTGGAGTTCGTCCTCGATCCGCTCATCGGTCATCCGCTGTGACGGACCCGAGATACTCAACGCGCCGATCACCTCCGTTTCTGGGACGCTGACGGCCATGCCGATACAGCGGATGCCCGGAATGTTCTCCTCGTCGTCGATCGAGTATCCGCGTTCGGCCGTCTCCTCGAGTTCCGCATACAACTCCTCGACGTCCGTGATCGTATGTTCGGTTCGCTGCTCGAGCCCGTGTTCGGCGACGATCCGTTCGACGTCCGCGGCCGGTAACTCTGCCAGCATCGCCTTTCCAAGCCCCGTCGAGTGCATCGGCATTCGGCCACCGATTCTCGACTTAGTCTGGACCGCTGAGTCTCCCCTCGACTTCTCGATATAGACGACACGCCCCTCCTCTTTCGCACCAAAGTGGACGACCTCTCCGGTGGCGTCCGCGAGTTCGCGCACCTGCTCGCGAACGATATCGTGTTTCGCGACCGTCCGCTTTACGGACTCGGCGATGTCCAGAAATCGCAGACTCAATCGGTACTTATGGCCTTCCTTGACGACCATCCCGTCTTCGTGAAGCGTCGCGAGGTGTCCGTGGACGGTACTTTTCGAGAACCCCACGTCGTCCGCGATCTCCGTGATGCCGGCGCTGCCCCGCTTCTGTAAGGCCTCGATGATTCTGCCGGTTTTCTTCACTGTAGCGATCTTTCTCGGCGTATCTGTCGGCATGTGTACGCCCATAGCGACCGTCGCATATAATATTTGTTCTGATCCATCAAATTGTATATCTCGAGTCTTCTACGGCGTGGTTCTCGCGCTATCGTGAGACTCGATCCGACCCGAGTCGTCCATCGGCCAGCAGATTCGACGAGACGGCTGGACACACCCTTCGACTCTCGGTCAACCGACCGTGCTCAGTCGGCGCGTATCCTTTGGATGCTCCTCAAGTCGGTCATCGATGTCCAATCTGAATCATGCCGATGGGAGCGACCGGGAGACAGCTGTTCTTCTCAATCGAATCGTTCGGTACAGAGCCTCTCGATTGTCAACTACCGTGTCTCAATACAACCCTCCCGAATGCGGCCAAACAATTCCGAACGGCGTGATCGGCGATTAGCATGTCCACTGCCACTTCGCTACGGAGGGATGATAGCTGCTCTACCGACTCGGTATCCTCTCGTTATGAGCGTATAAACGCGATTTATCTATTACAACAGTACACTTGTAATTAGATACTGATCGACAGTCCGACGACCCAGGTACTCTACCGCCGCTGTCGTTCGATAAAATAGTTCGACGCGCTCGAATCGATCGTTTGAAGGTCCTATCGCGGTGCTTCCGAGCGCTTGAGAGATCTCGAGAAGTACGACTAGAGATCGAAAGGCGTCAAATCGAAGCATTTCGGTGAGTGAACGCGCCGACTTCGGCAAAACAACCGGTGGGAGTCGCGTTCTTCCCTCTCGAACAAAGTTGAGATGCATGTTCCGGTAACGTACGAGATGGGACAGCATTCGTTGCGGTCTCGTCTCGCAGCCCTCGTCGGACAGTCGATGTGCTTTTGTGATCGAACCCGTAGATAGCGTATGGGATTCCTTGGTGACGGCTACCTGCTCGACTCGGAGGCCGCCGAAGCACTGTACGCCGATATCGAATCACTGCCGATTGTCGATCCGCACACCCACGCGGATTTGGCCGAAATCGTCGCGAACGATGGCTGGGATGATATCTGGGAGGTCGAAGGCGCCACCGATCACTACGTCTGGACGATGATGCGAAAGCAGGGCATCCCCGAACGGAAGATCACGGGTGATGCCTCGAACAAGGAGAAGTGGCTCGCCCTCGCGTCGGAGTTTCCTAACTTCGCCGGCAATCCGAGCTACGAGTGGATCCACCTCGATCTGCAACGCCGCTTCGGTATCGAGAAGCCGATCTCCGAATCGACGGCCGAGGAGATCTGGGCCGAGACGAAAGCACAACTGGCGACGGACTCGATGCGTCCACAGCAACTGCTCTCGGAGATGAACGTCGAGGTGTTCTGTACGACCGACGATCCGACCTCGAACCTCGAACTCCACGAGCGAGCCGAGCGATCCGTCGACGTCCGGCCGACGTGGCGACTCGACCGCGCGCTACACATCGGCCGGGACTCCTGGTACGAGTTCGTCGACCAACTTGAGCGAGCGACCGGCACTGATACCGGCTCCTTCTCTGGGTTCCTCGAGGCGCTCGAGGAGACCCACGACTACTTCGACGCCCACGGCTGTCGGGCGAGCGATCTCAGCCTTGAGCAGATCGTGACGCGCCCGGTGGGCCGGCGACGTGCACGGGATATCTATCGTAAGACACTCGAGGGACGGAATCTCGCGGAAAGAGACGTCAACGACTTTCAGGCGTTCCTGATTGAAACGGTCGGCCGACTCAACGCAGAGAAAGACTGGGTCACCCAGCTCCACCTCGGTGCGGTTCGGGACTACCGTGATCGGCTGTACGATACCGTCGGCGCCGACGCCGGGGGTGACGTCTCGACGCAGTCGATCGAACTGGCCGACAATCTGGCGTACTTCCTGAACGAGTTCGACGGCGAGACGGAGATCGTGCTCTACACCGTCGATCCAACTCACTATCCGACGATCACGACCATCGCTCGAGCGTTCCCGAACGTGAGCGTCGGTCCGGCGTGGTGGTTCAACGACAGTCCGTACGGTATCGAGAAACAGTTGAAGTACGCGGGCTCTGTCGATCTCCTGGCCAATCACGCCGGCATGGTCAGCGACTCGCGGAAACTACTGTCGTACGGCTCCCGATTCGAGATGTTTCGTCGGACTCTCGCGAACGTGGTCGGCGAGATGGTCGAGCGAGAACGGCTGCCGATGGCCCACGCGGAACACCTCGTAGAGTACTTGGCTTACGAACGGCCGAAGTCCCTCTACGGATTCGAATAATGCGGAGTGCAGGCAGTGGGACGGGGACGGACTCCTTGAGCGACTGAGCTCGGTCCGATTCGCTTCCATTCGAATTAGCAGCCGACGAGAACACAGAACATACATACATCTGTGCCTCGGCAAGTTTCGTACGGAAACGATGACGGTCCCAAATGACTTCGAGATCGACGGCAAAGTGTGCGTGATCACGGGCGGTTCGGGTGTTCTCGGCTCGGCGATGGCAAAAGCCATCGGCGAGAACGGTGGAACGGTCGTACTCCTCGCCCGTGGCGAGGAGAAACTGCAGGAGACCAGCGATGAACTCGCGGAGCGGGACATCGAGCACAGCACGATCCCAGCGTCAGTCCTCGATCGCGCGGAACTGGACGCGGCCGCCGAAACGGTCGTCGACGAGTACGGACGCATCGATGTCCTCATTAACGCCGCTGGCGGGAACCACCCTGATGCGACGACCGATCCAGATACGTCTTTCTTCGACCTGCCGAAGGAGGGACTCGAACAAGTGGTGAACGTCAACTTCGTCGGGACGGTCCTTGCATCGCAGGCCTTCGGCGAGTACATGGTTGAACAGGAGGACGGTGTTATTCTGAACGTCTCGTCGATGAACGCGTTTACGCCACTAACTAAGATTCCGGGCTACTCGGGCGCGAAGGCCGCCGTCTCGAACTTCACTGAATGGTTGGCCGTCCACATGGCCCAGGAGTACTCTCCCGACATTCGCGTCAACGCGATTGCACCCGGGTTCTTCCTCACTGAGCAGAACCGCTACCTGTTGATAGACGAGGAGACAGGAGAGTACACTGACCGCGGGCAGACGATCATCGATCATACCCCGCAGGGACGGTTCGGCGATCCCGAGGATCTCTCGACGACCGTGCTCTGGCTGATCGCCCCCGGGTCCGAGTTCGTCACCGGGACGGTGATCCCGATCGACGGCGGGTTCTCGGCATTTAGCGGCGTCTAATTGGTTCGTTTCCGTTTTTAAGACGGAATCTGGATTAGTCGTACAGCCACAAAACGGCGGAATACACCCACTTGTTCGTTACGTCGCCTAGCGAAGCCATCGCCCACGGGATCGAACAATGAGCCGAACGGATCCCGAAATAAGGGTTCACGACAAACCTAAAAGGCCGACTACAAGTGATGCTGACGGAGCCAGCCCCTCTGAAACCGGAACCGTAGAATCGTTAGTACCGGTACTTTTTTATTGTGTTGTTGTGGATAATCGGTTGATGCACTTGTTATCGTACCCACGGGAGTCCGTCTCGCTCGACGGAACGTGGCAAGCGATTCCCGACCAGTATGAGATGTACGACGGCTACTTCGAGGATTTCGTCGATGACGACGACGAGGATAATCCCGCCGGGTTTTCACCCAAATCGATCTACGAACTCGGCGCCTCCGAGCAAGAGGGGATGCCGGTCGATTTCAACGTCCACGACGGCTATTCCGTCGATATCCCAGCGAGCTTGGGGGAAGAGATCACCGAGTTCCGCCATTACGAGGGCTGGGTCTGGTTCGCGAAGACGTTCGACTGGGACGCCGATACGGCCGGCGATAGCTCACACCTCAAATTTGGTGCAATCAATTACAAAGCGGAAGTCTGGCTCAACGGCGAACGACTGGGCGAACACGAAGGCGGGTTCACGCCGTTCAGTTTCGACGTCACTGACGAGTTGGTTGACGGAGAGAACCTGCTAGTCGTCAAAGTCGACAACAAGCGCTACGACGACGGGATCCCCAACGCCAGCACCGACTGGTTCAACTTCGGTGGGATCAACCGGTCGGTCGAGGTCGTCTCGGTGCCGGAGACGTACGTTCGCAACTACAAGCTTGAGACGGAACTGTCCGAAGACAGCGTTGACCTCCATATCGACGCGTGGGTCGAAAACGCCGTCGACGATACTGAAGTGACGGCCTCGTTCCCCAAACTGGATGTATCGATAGAGCTAACCGCTGACGATGACGGGGTTTTCACCGGGGAAGCAACGCTCTCTCGGGATGACGTCACCCTATGGAGTCCCTCGGATCCGCAGCTGTACACCGTTCGAGTCGCAGCCGACGACGATATGATCGAGGACGAGGTCGGGCTTCGCGAGATTGACGTCGTCAACGGCAATCTGCTGCTCAATGGCGAGGAGATCTGGCTCAGGGGAATCGCGCTGCACGAGGAGTCCGCTGGAAAGGGGCGTGCGCTCAACCTCGAGGACGTCGAAGAGCGGTTCGAGTGGATCACCGAGCTCGGCTGTAACTACGCCCGGCTCGCGCACTACCCACACACCGAAGCGATGGCGCGGAAAGCCGACGAGGAGGGGATCCTCCTCTGGGAAGAGGTCCCGGCCTACTGGGACATCAACTTCGGTGACGAGGAAATCCAGGAGCTGTACCGCCAGCAGCTCCGAGAGCTGATCCAGCGTGACTGGAACCGGGCGTCAGTCGCCCTCTGGTCGATCGCCAACGAAACTGACCACAAGGACGATACCCGGAACGAAGTACTCCCGGAGATGGCCGACTACGTCCGCGAACTAGACGACACTCGGCTCGTCACCGCCGCGTGCTTCGTCGACGAAACCGATGATGGAATCCTTCTCAAGGATCCGTTGCAAGAGCACCTCGACGTGGTCGGGATCAACCAGTACTACGGCTGGTACTACGGCGACGCCGACGACATGGAGCAGTTCCAGGAGAATCCTGACGGGACGCCGGTCCTGATCTCGGAGACCGGTGGAGGTGCGAAGTGGGGCCACCACGGTGACGAGGACGAGCGCTGGACCGAGGAGTTCCAGGCCGCGATCTATCGCGGACAGACGGATGCGATCGACGGGAACGATCAGATCGCCGGGATGGCTCCGTGGATCCTCTTTGACTTCCGGGCACCGATGCGGCAGAATGACCACCAGCGCGGCTACAATCGCAAGGGCCTCGTTGATCAGCACGGCCGCAAGAAGCAGGCGTTCCACGTACTCCGGGAGTTCTATCAGAAAAAACGGTCCTGACGAGGTGAAGCAGACACGATAAGCAGCTCACGCGCTGACGAAGAACAAACCCCGCCGTCATTTTTGCAGTTGTGCGTTCGAAGGTTCTAACGCATTAGCGCTCTCGAGTGCCGCTTGTCAGTTGGCTCGTGATGACGAGTATTCAGCCGGTAATTCCCGGCGTCGCTCTTTCAACTGAATTTCACACAAACCGTGTGATCACGAAAATCCCTGATTTCCGAACGACTCCGAGGCACTCGGTCTGCTTTCTCTGTAGAACCAAATGTATATATGAGATGTGTCCTAGCGATAACTATGGTACAGCCAGCCTTAGTACTACCACCGCAACCTGACGAACGATGGGAACTAGCAAAGCAAATGGGTGTTACGGACGCTGTGATTCACCCGTTAGAGATTGGTAACGACAAAACGACATGGGCGTATGACGAACTCCGACAACTACAAAACTGGCTCGAGAATGCTGGGCTCGAGTTCTCCGTTCTCGAAGGAAGCGTTCCGTTGACCGACCGTATTCGACTCGGTCTCGACGGGCGTGACGAGGATATCGAGGAGTTCAAACAATTCCTTCGAAACTGTGGTGATCTCGGGATCCCCGTCGTCTGTTACGATTGGATGGCCGGCGTTCGCTGGGCGCGTACCGAAGCGCACGTCGAAACTCGCGGAGACTCGCTCGCCACCGGCTACGATAACGCGAAAATGCAGGGCGGGCCGACCGTACCAGCTTCCGAGAAAAGCCACGAGGAGATTTTCGGGGCCCTAGCGTACTTCCTTGAGGAAGTCGTTCCAGTTGCCGAAGAGGCAGACGTCCGACTAGGACTTCATCCCGACGACCCGCCTCGCGAATCGGTTCGTGATGTTCCTCGAATAGCGAACAGCATCGAGAATTACGAACGGATACTGAACGTTGTCGATAGCGAATATAACGGTGTCACGTTCTGCCAAGGAAACTTTGCGGCGATGGGGGTCAACATCCCGTCGACGATCCGTCGATTCGGTGAAAAGATTAACTTCGTTCATTTCCGAGACGTCGAAGGAGATGCCGACCGTTTCGTCGAAACGTGGCACGACAACGGGCCGACGGATATGCACGCAGCGATGACGGCATACGACGAAGCAGTTGACGACAACGTACCGATGCGACCGGATCACGTCCCAACGATGGCCGGAGAAGACAATTCCAATCCCGGTTACCACATGAAGGGGCGTCTCTTCGCTATCGGATACATGCGTGGTCTCTCGGATTCGCTGTAACAGTTCGACTCGAACGATCAACAGTCGTACGGATGATTCCCTATTATGTCATCGTCTAGTTTACCACCTCCGCTACCGTGTATCCATTGAGTGACTGGTGTAGATCCTGATCATCATAGTAGTGTTAGAAATGTCTAATACATTCTCTCACGCTTGATCGACTGTCGACTCAGGAGTTATGGAAGCGCCCAACGCGCATTTTGAGCGTGTAAAACCGTTTTTCGATATGGTTCGCTCTATATAGTCGAGTTGACCGCTCAATTCTAATCGAGAGACGGAAGTTAGATAGCCGTAACCATCGACGAGAAACACAGTGTCGGAAAGATCGTGTTTCACGATCGATGCAGGAACGCAGCAGTTTGATCGGTGCCTCGTCATCTGAAGACTGCGATATCGAGAATCAACTATGAATCGATATATTGTATTATGATCCCAAGACCGGAAACCATCTATTTTGACAGTTGCACTAACAGCGACCTGCGACGGCGTCGCCGCACATTAAGGTGCAACGTTGGGGATGGCGCGTTGTACCCCAGGAACTCATTCCTACCAGCGTGCCGCGGGTGTGAGCATAATTATCATGATCTGGTGTATAAAATCCGTCTTAGCTAAAACCCAGTTATACTGGCAATCTGCCACTTGAGGGCGTTGGTAGCTGGGATTGTAGCAACTCCCGAACTCGAGGATAAGAACGAAGCGCTTCGAGAAACGGTCACCAAGCAAAACGATTTGATCGAAGATCAGCAAGAGCAGTTTGACGGTCTCGAGACGCAACATTGTGGTTGCGGGATCGCCTATTTCTGCTGGATCAGGTCTTTTTCAGTATCGTCGGTTCGCACTGATCGACGGGAACGACTGCTTCTTCGTCAGTCGACTCAAGCCAAATGCGAACCCAACGATCATGGCCGAGTTACGGTAATGGCGCGGCTGCGCCATTCTCTTAGAGGGAAGTAGATCCAGGATATCGTTGATGTCTTGGCATTATTCAGATTAGCTGATTCCAGTAGTATGCATAGATCTACAGCCATGTTTCGGCGGTTTCTGGCTCGGCATTTCGAAAGTAGTTTCTAAACTGGTAGGTAAGTTGTTCTATATCTTAAAAGAGATATTCGACTGCGTTCCAATTACCATATATCTCGTGTCGAAATCGGGGCCATATCGATTGAGTGCAGCTTTGAGCCATGCGCCAGAATCGACGAGAAACACAGCGTCGTTGATGTCGTGCTTCTCGGTAAGCTCGGAGAGAAAGATCGAGGTGATGCCTTTATTTCGCGTTGGAAAGAGCCTAACGTGAAGGTATTCGCTCGTCGCTGGATTGATAGCGGCGTACAGTCAGTAGCGTTGATCGTTGAGGTGGATCACGGTTTCATCGAGTGCGATGTGATACGGCTATTTCCCAGTTATCGGCTGTAAATCGATCTCTGCACCAATTATGAATTGTCGGCCTCGCCTGATTGACACCGAATCCCTCTAAGGAAGAAACAGTATTCGAAAGTGATGATACGCCCAAATGGAGTTGGATACGCAACCGTATCAGTTCGCGCGGTGTTGCCTCCCACTCCACAAACGGTAACCGAACCCGACCGCTAGATCCGTTAAGGCGGTCGAATTCGGACATGGCTACCTAGAATTCCACCGCCTCGTTCCGTTAAATTCTAATCTGAACAGCGTCCACCAACGAGGGCGGAAATCTATTAAGGTAGGTCTTGAACGTATAGACGATGAGTGAGACAATTGATATCTCTCGGGAGTATTCGTTTTCGCCTCCGATCAATATTGCCTCAGTGCTAGATCGACTGGAAATCCAGTATCTGGATGTCCATAAGTCGCGTGCGCTCATCATCTTTGACGGTGTGATTCTCGATCTCGAGTGTTTAGATGGTGAGTTAACTCACCTCGAGCGTGCGGAGATTACCGTCTGCGATTTGCCTTTGAACAGTGACGCTAAAAATGAAACAGAGACTGCACTCGAATTGATCGGTCATTTCAAAAATCAGCTATCAATGAACAATGGTTCCATCTAGTTACTGTAGCAGTCAACAATAGTGTATCAATACATAATAGGGCAGAAAATATTGAAAAACATATATCTGTGAAGAGAGCATAGTCGGATGTTAATGGCCCTTATAGGGAGAGCAGAAGTAGGCCCACCACCGGGGCAAAGTGCTCTGGAAAGCGTTCCTGATATGGAACTTCTTTTTGAAGATATCCGCTCAATAGGGGATGAACCGTGGAAAATGATCGTATGGGCAATGGGCGACAACTTTGAAAAATATGAAAGCGCACTTACTGCAGATCCGACAATTGATTCCTATGATTCTCTAACGAAATTGCCAGAGAAACGTTTGTACCGACTAAGACTGTCAGATGACGGCCAGCGACGGACAATCCATTCGGTTTCCGTAGAACATGATGTCACAATCATCCGTCTTACTGCGACGGCTGAAAAGGAAGAACTCTTAGCTCGATTTCCGTCACGCGATGCAGTTGTTAATTTGCGGGAGGCCTGTCTCGAACGAGATCGGCGGTTTGAATTAATCAGTCTCTATGAAGAAAAATCGGTAAAGAATGATGGGGGCTTTGAAACCCGATACGGTGTTACGACCAGGCAAAAGGAGGCCCTTCTTACTGCTCTTGAGAACGGATATTTCAATGTACCGCGGGAAACAACGATGGAAGAAACCGCCAAGGAACTCGGCATCTCTACATCTGCTCTGTCGACTCGTTTCCGGCGCGGACAGCGAGCACTGCTTCTCAATACGTTAGCCCATGGTGAGACTATTTGAGCTACCCACCGCTAAAGCGGTGGGATTCAGCGCGGACTCCCGTTCCAATCTGGCACTGGGTACATCAGCTGACTGACAGCGTGCTAGACCCGACGACTGTCTCGTCAGTGGATGCCCTCTCGGATTGCGTCATCTTGGGCCGTGTATGGCGTAAGATGCTGACTTCGGCGCAGTTGAAGAGTACGAATTCAGCTAGAGACCATTGATACCGATCAACACGTTCGGGTCTACGAAGAGAGGTCACGCCACTCTGTTCCCGTTGCCGTTTCCAGCTGTTCCAAAAACTTGTCTATGAGTTGATCTTCCGTCCCCGCTGATCGGGGTGCTGTGTCAAGCACATCAATCATTATCCGTCTGGTGGTCTCCAGAGTTCCCTCCCGGATTTCGATATTGATAATCGCCTTTCGAAAGATGACGAACAGTCGATCCGCTTGCACAGTGAGATAGTCGATCTCTTGCCGGTCAAGCGCAGCAGGGAGATCAACGGGTGGCATCAGCTGATATACCGTGGTCGGTGCATCACTCATTAGGGAGAGACTCGCGATGCTCGTATAAGAATGTCCGGCGTCCGCCCGTTCACAGCGGGTATATCGAAGAAGGCCCTGCGCTGGGGCGACGTCGATCTCGACAACAGCGTGATTCTGGTGCTGGCAGAGACTCCAGGGTAGGAGGAAACCGCCCAGCCCGGGCAAGCGGTCGAACTGTTCCGTTGTCTCGAGTACTGTTGGACCCACGTCGGAATCGTGGTCGGTCTTTCCCTCTTGGCACCCGCCGTTGCTGTACGATGTAATTCGAGACACCGGCCACAACACGCCCGACAGCGACCCGTGAGACGACGGCTCGCAGACGAAATCGAACCTACATGAAATGTTCCACGGCGACGACCTGCTGAGTATATCCGAGTAGAGGTTCTCTCCGTCTGGTTGAGCATGCTTTTAGAGTTTATCGATGAGCAGTATTGCTGGGGCGATAAGGAATACCCAGCCAATGAAGTGCCGAGTTCGTCTTCGCTCCCCATCTTATTCGGCCATATCGTGGAGATCGATTAAGCGCTCCGGCTGCCAAAGCGAAACGATCTATAGTGTCTACTGAGAAGGTAGTACTACAGACAGTGAGCAGCGCAAAACAACGGCTCGAAGAGTTGCCACCAAGTGCGAAGTTGGTCTACAAGACGCTGGAATTCGAGGGAGAGTGCACACAGAAAGAACTTGCCAAGGAAACCAGACTCTCAGCACGGACTGTTCGATATGCGATCTCTCGGCTTGAGCAAGAGGAGTTAATCGAGCAACAAGTGTCCTTGCAAGACGCCCGTCAGAAGCGTATTCGCTTGCGGAGTAACCCATAATCCATGTGGTCTTACACGAAATCGATCAGACGGTTCAGTTCCGAACTCGGTTCTGAGCGACTAGCTTGCACTCTCACCTGCTGTTAGCGCTCTGCGCCGTAGACGATCTGCAAGGGTGCCTCATAGTCACAGTCAGGACAGTCGAATCATCGCTGGAGCTTCGCACCATCAGCAGATTTCTGGCCGACGATGACATCGGCATTTGGACACTCTGGACAAGAGAGTTCGGGGGCTGGACGGTCCCGTAGTGCATCCCGAAAGCTGGTCGCTTCTTTTGTTTTGAAGTCTCGCGACCACACTGGATAGCCGTCGACGAGGACCGCTGTCCGCCACTTGTACGCGTAGGTGTCCGGCGTAGGGTGCAGAACGGCTCGCGCTCCAGTCTCTGTGTTTCGATATGCCATCGTGGGTATTCGACTCTCTCGTGTCCAGTTGGTGATTCATGGCATGGTTACTCAGAAATGGACATCTGCCGGCACAATCCAGCATGTCTTGCTCTCGTCAGTATCCTCGAGCAGCAGCTCTAGGCGCTGTTCGGGATCGGTCGTTTCGACCTCGTGAACCGCGTCCTTGAACTGATCGAGAATGTAGTCCAGAAACGCCGCGAGCAGGTCCTCCTTCGTATCGTAATGGTAGTGAATCGCCGCAGTCGACTTTCCGTACTCGTCGGCGATGCGTTTGATCGTGAGATCGGCGTACCCGTGGGTTCGGAGTGCACGGTATGTTGCGCGCATGATCTCCTCGTTTTGGTCGGAGACCGTCTCTTTCGGCGAATTGCCCATTAGATAGACAGTTATGTGGACGGCAGATAACAGTTTTGACCTTCTCGTCAGATACCGAAGTTCTCGCATCGGCTGGGCTGGCACTCACTGGATGGATGCGTGGAATAGAACGACCGTATCGAGACGATTCTCTTTCCAAACCCTTTTGGCTAACTAGTTAGTAAGTATGATACTAACTGATATGAACGACGATGTAGCAACCGATATTTTGCATGCGACACGACGCGCGCTCTGCAAGCACGGATACGCGAATCTCACGCTCCAAGACATCGCTGCCGAAACGGACACGAGCAAAGCCATGATTCACTACTACTACGACAGCAAAGCGGATCTCTTTACGGACTTCCTCGAGTTCCTCTACGAGCAGTATACCGATCGGATCGAGTCGGTCTCCGGCGATAGTCCGGCGGAGCATCTCCGCTCGTTACTCGACGTCCTCCTCACGACCGCCGATACCGATGAGGGTGAGGAATTTCGAACGGCAATGCTGGAAGTGAGCGCGCAGGCCCCCTACGACGACGGGATACGGACGCGACTCGCCACGTTCGACGAGCTCCTGTACGAGGAGCTCCGGACGATCATCGCGAACGGAATCGACGAGGGAGCGTTCGACGAACGCATCGATCCCGACCTGATCGCCGAGTTTCTTACGGCAGCGATCAACGGCGCGCATACGCGTCACGTCGCGGCCAGCGCGTCGATGGATCAGGTCGCCGAGGCGGTGGAGCGATACGTCGAAACACGGCTCGTCGTCACCGGCGCGTCCGAGGAGGTGCACTGATGGGGGTTCGTCGATTCGTCGACTCCCCCTTCAAGGGTCCCGACGAGTTCGATCTCACGTCGGGCGGGATCGGCAAGCCGCTGTTCTGTCTCTCCCTGCCAATCGTCATCATGAACCTCTTCCAGACCGCGTACAATCTCGCGGATACGTTCTGGCTCGGTCGACACAGCACCGATACTCGCATCCGTTTCGGAGACGATTCTCGAGACGTTCGGCAGCGACGACGTCCAGCCGTCACCGACGGCGTACTATTCGTTCGTCGACGGCACGGTGGGGGCTCTCGGTCGCGGCGCCGCTGTGATCGGTGTGACGCTCGCGACGGTCGAGGATCAGCGGCGAGATCATTGATCCAGAGTATCTTGATAGACTATTCGAGGAGAATATCTCAGCTGAGAGTTCAGTCGTATTTCACTATAATGGCTGTCGGGTCACTGTTTGACCAGTATCTATTCACTCGAAACGGGGCGAATCAGCTGAGGTCTTCGCACTCTTATTTATCAATAGCCCTGGAAAGCCTTCTGGCCAATGAGAGTGAGTAATAGTGAGTGACCGTGAAGAGGAAGATTCGGAAACCGAGTTCCGTGAGTCAATTGATCACGCCCCGTCGGGAGCGCCTGCGGTTGGTTGGGCGATCGGCGATCGTTTCTCGACAGAGGAAGTCTTCGTCCGCGTGCTCGCAAGTGCTGAGGACGAGATTGACACCCGCAAACAACAGCTGTTTTTCAGCGGGCTGACGGCCGGCTTTGCCATCGTCCTCACGTTCCTCGGCCATGCGGTCGGCGCGGCCACCTTCCCGGAGAATCCCTTTCTGAGCGCGCTTCTGTATCCGGTCGGATTCATCTACATTATTATCGGCGGCTATCAGCTGTACACCGAAAACACGCTGCCACCGGTCGCGCTTGTCCTGTCCCGTATTGCCAGTTTCCCGATGTTGCTCCGCGTCTGGAGTATCGCGCTGCTTGGCAACGTGATCGGTGCCGCGCTCGGAGCATACGTCCTCGCACACGGGCAGGTCCTCTCGCCTGAGGCAGTCCAAGCTGGTATTGCATTTACCGGTGAAGGGGTTGAGAAGGGCTGGTGGACGGTTTTTAATCGATCGATTTTTGCGGGATGGCTGGTCGCTGGCGTCGTCTGGCTCAACCATGCAGCGCGCGATACGATCTCTCGATTCATTATCATATATTTCATCTTTTATCTGATCGCCGCAGCCGAACTCTATCACGTCGTTACCGCCGCGTGTGAAGTGCTCTTCTTTCTGTTTGTCACTGGATCAGCGCCGGTTACTGTTGTGTTCGAGTTTTGGCTACCGATCCTTCTCGGAAACACGATCGGCGGTGTGTTCCTGTTCACCTTAGTAAACTATGCACAGACTGAGCAGCGTCGCTTTCCCTCCATCCGAGAACTCGATACACGTGAACTGTTGTTCGGTTGGCACGGGGGCACCAAGCAACGATCTGATTCCAGTGAGCCGGCCTATCAATACTTCGAGAAGAAAGACTGACCGACGAGCGACTTCCCGAGGTTGACCGGGACAGCGTTCCTGATCTGTTTTGTGGTCTGGGTCTTGTTCCCAGTAAAGTCGTAGCCCTCCGGGATGCCTTGAGCTGCGGCGAGCTCCCGCGGCTGGAGCATCCGGTAGCGGAGATCGAGCCCCCACGGATAGAAGTCTGGGATGCACAGCGCGTGCCGATCCTTGGTTGTCACCGTCGGGAGTGGTTTATCGATGGACTGCACGTCAGAGTTGCCGTAGTATTCGACCAGGAACGGACGGGCGAGGTACGGTTCGAAACCGGTAGCGGTGACCGTCGGGTACGGCTCTCCGATATGTGGTCCTCATTCTCCCAGCTCTGACTATCAAACATTGGTTGAGGACCAGTGTCATGACACATAAAAACATCGATCATATGTCGCATGTAGTGATAAGTATGTGACAGACGCCGCCCTCTGAGAGGACGAAATTAATGATGATGTTCGACTCTCGATCCGTTTACTTGCCGTCACATGAGATGTATCCTCGGACGACCCGCATTTCAAATATGGATGAGGATATCGTCATCGTCGACTATGCAATCAAACGTGCCGATACGCTGTCCGGACGCCTCATGTTCGTCTGTCTTGAGAACCCATTTCTCGAGGCGCCAGAGACAGAAAGCACTCCTCTTCTTCTAGAGTAACGTGGGAGTCCTGGTTAACACTATAATCCCTAAACGCCTAATCCAGAACCTCTGTGTAACTGTCATCCTCTTAACTAATGTTCTCATACTTTCCTGTATGTATACTAATAACCATTGGCTTCTCCCCAATCTATATTTGAATTGTATCTATCTCATGAGAATATCTGGAATGCACATTCGTAGTTACCGAATATAAAAATCTATATTAATAGTTTTCCTATAGAAAAATAGATGCGATGTCCAAAACCAACACTCTATTTACAACAGTATGAATGTAAGGGGATAGAAGTGACGTTCGAAGCCACCGAACAAATGGTGAAATATCGACATGGAGAATTAATAGGTCCATGATCCACATACGCATGCTCAGAACGACGGTACTCGTCGATACGGGTTCGTCTGCCGTTCGTGATGTTTACTGCTCGGCACACTGGCCTCACGACACCCAGACTGGCCGTCGGGTCGTCCCGCGAAACACCGAGAAACCCGAGAGTCTCGCCGGTGACAAGGGCTATGACGACCAGTCACTTCGAGACGCCCTCCGGTCGGAGGTCGTCCGGCTACTGCTGCGTCACCGGCTGTTCGCTCACTACGATCTGCACACAACGTCCGGTTGGACAGCGAGTTGTACGGCCAGCGCTGGATGGCTGAACCGTCTCTCAGCCATCGAGCGTCAATTCGGCTCCGCTGTCCATCCCCACGCATGGTACCGCGAGTTCCGCCAGCTTGTGCTGACCGCCGCTGTCTACGCCCTCGAACAGGTAGTCAAAAGCAATCCTTACACCCTCCGTGGATTCAACGGCGCAGAGGAATCCATTGTTCGAGGAACTTACCGGCCCAGACGATCAGATTTCGGCGGCCGATATGGAAACACTTGCGCTCAAGCTTCTCTCGGAGCTGCCGATGGAAGCGAATGGCGGGTTCTTCTCAATCTCTCAGTCACGCTTCTCCCGACCAACGGTGTCGTCGGAATTGACGCCTCCGGCTTTGACCGCAGTCACGCCTCAAAGCACTACACGAAACGAACGAAGCCGACGATTCAGCAGTTGAAAGTTACACTTCTCGTGGACACGAGCGTGAACGCGATCATCGACTTACACGTGACAACAAGAAAACATGACTCACAGATCGCGCCGTCGCTCATCAAGCGAAATACCGGTGAAGTAGCGATTCTCCTCGGCGACAAGGGATACGATGACCAGAAGGTTCGCGTGTTAGCCCGTGAACACGTCGTTCGTCCGCTCATCAAGCACCGCGAGTTTTCATCGCTCCACAAAGCGTGGAACACTCGGTTGGATGCCGATCTCTATGCCCAACGGAGCCAGAGTGAAACGGTGAACTCCCGTCTCAAGCGAAAATATGGTGCATTCGTCCGTTCACGACGCTGGTGAAAACAGTTTCGGGAACTCGTTGTCGGCTGTCTCACTCACAACATCGATAAGGTACTCTGAACGTTAGATATAGGTGCACTATTTAGTGGTTAATATAACTAACTTTGCCAAATGATCTGCCACCCGAGCCAGTAGCTATCGGAAGGTATAGTCCAACTGAGTAAGTAGATGAACGCTAAGATGTCGTGGCCGCTCTTGATACTGGCTGGACTGTTTGAGATCGGATGGGCAATTGGACTCGAATATTCGGACGGTCTCTCAAAACCAGTACCGACGCTCGGTACCGCTGTTGCCCTCATCATTAGTATGGTACTGTTGGCGCAGGCAATCAAAGACCTCCCCATCGGCACGGCATACGCTGTCTGGACTGGTATCGGTGCTGTTGGGACAGCATCGCTTGGGATTATCCTGTTTGATGAACCTGCAACCCTTGCCCGAATAGGGTTCATCAGCATTATTCTCGTTGGTATCGTCGGCCTCCACTTCGTTTCTGGTGGTTCGGCTTCGGCATAGTGGATACTCTATTGTTGATGACCTTGGGCGTACCGAGAATTGAGCGACCGATTCCGAGTTCTTCAAATCCTTCGCCAAGTTATCCAACTGTATGGACAACGACGACTCTCACGACCATGTCGTCCCCGGAAGTGAGGAAGATCTTGATACGCCTGACGTTAATGGCTATGACTTTCGCGGCGAATTCGACTTCCACGAAATGCTCGACTCCTATGCGACAACAGGATTCCAAGCAACACAACTTGCAGAAGCCATCGATATTGCAGAACGCATGCAGGAAGCGGACGCGACAGTCTATCTCACATTCACGTCGAATATCATCTCGTCGGGGTTGCGCGAGACCGTCGCCTATCTCGTCCGAGAAGGGTACGTGGACGTTCTCATCACGACATCTGGGTCGCTAACTGAGGATGTCATTAAGACAGCGAAACCGTTTAAGATGGGTGACTGGGACGCAGATGAAGCAGCACTTCGGGAGCAAGGCATCAACCGACTTGGAAACATCTTCGTCCCCTCTGATCGATACGTATGGCTGGAGGAATATCTATACGATTTCTTCGATGATTTCTTCGCGGAGGAGAAAGTTCGGACACCAACCGCATTCGCACGTGAATTAGGGGAAACGCTTGACGACGAGGATTCGGTCTTGAAGCAAGCGGCAGACAATGACGTCCCCGTATACTGTCCGGCATTGACCGACGCTGAGGTGGGGAACTTCCTCTACTATTATCGCCAAGGCTACGATTCAGACGTCGGGATCGAGATTCTGGACGACTACGACTCGCTCATTGAAGACGGGTTGCTCGCGGACACGACGGGGCTCATCGCGGTCGGTGGTGGCGTACCAAAACACCATGCTATCATGACAAACCTCTTCCGCGGTGGGGCTGATTACGTCGTCTACATCTCGACGGGGATGGAAGGAGATGGATCGCTGTCGGGTGCACCACCAAACGAGGCGGTCTCATGGGGGAAAATCAAGGAGGTGCGAGCAAACTACACACAGGTTGAGGCAGAGGCAACACTGGTCTTCCCACTACTCGTGGCAGGAGCATTCCACTGACCCCCTCCCACCCCTGATAGGATGATTCCCCGGTGGGGAGATTAGAATTGCGCGTTTCCTCAGCATACGCAAGATGCGCTGAACGCACTTAACCACGCATGGCACCCCTGCCTGATAAGGTCACGAGTCCGACTACGAGAAGGGCGTAACTGTTTCTGTCGGCCACCTCTTGTGCGCTCCCGCCCTAATAAGCACCGATCAGGAAAGTGTTCGGACTTCCCGAACGGGGATGAGACAACGAGTACGAATTCACGCGCGAACTGGCTTCGTTGCTCAAGAACAGCCATTCAGTGAAGGCCGAGTGCGGGAGCAGCTTGGTTGCTGCCCGCCTGTCCGAGCGAGGGGTAATCACTCAGGTCGAGTTCAACAAATTGCATTCTCACGCCCCCGACGCCGGTAATCCAGATATCGCCTTTACTACGAGAGTGACCCGTTCCCCCGACTGTACGCCGATTCGGTGACAGACCGTGTATACAGATGAGCAAGGCGAGTGCCTCGGGGCTTGACCCCGAGGCAGTTCACGAGAATTCCCGGCCCGTTGATCTGGAAGGACCCGAACATGGTGTCGTCCGCGACCTCGTCGTCGAACAAGCGGCTGAGGCAATCAAACACAGGTCCCACGTCGATCTCGTCATCCACGAGATACACGGCCATCCCGTCGACTACCGCTACGACGAACTCGAGGCGGCCTTCGAATGTGCCGCGCTCGAGTGGGACCGCGTCGGTCAGTGCGGCTGTGGCGGCCACGTGACGTGCGTCCACCTCCAATACCGTGGCGTACCGTCGATCTCTGTAGCGAAAGTCGACCGCGGTTTTGCGGGGACAGAAGTCTATTTGTGAACTGATACTCGTTGTCAACCGTCGGTATCATCAGTGTTCGGGACTACCCGAAACGGACGCATCATGTCATAATCTTCGTGCTCGATCATGTGGCAGTGCCACATGTACTCGCCCGTCTGGTCGTTGAACAGTCCTTCGTACTCCCCGAAGTGGACGAGTACGTGAACCACCTCTGCGGGGTCGACGGTGACCACGTCGTTCCAACCCAGTTCATACGGTTGGGGCGACTCGAGCGAGTCCGGATCGATGCCGTTCGTCTCTGAATCGTAGTCGCTCAGCGGTTCTCGTCCCAACACGTTGAAGTGGACTAGGTGGAGGTGCATCGGGTGAGACATGCCGGTATTGTTGGCGAGGCTCCAGATTTCGGTCGTCCCGAGCTCTGGTTCCTCGGTGACGGGGTCGTCGAGCGCGTACCCCGACGGCTGGTCCTGGTTCCCGAGGAGGTGTTTCATCCGCCCGTACTCGTCGCTTCCTGGGGCCAGCGTGAGGTGTCGGTGTCGATCGACCGACTCGACCGGCAGGTCGGGTACATCGGTCAACGTATCGGGTACCGTCCCGGAATCCTCGCCAGTCGCCGAATCCGCGACGTCGACGAGCATGATTTCCGGAAGCGGTTTCGTCTCGTCGCTGTCCTCGAGAGAGCCGCGGTACAGCGACGGCGCGTCGTTGTGGAGGAGCACCGTCTCCCCCGCGTAGTCGGAGAAGTCGACGACGACGTCGGCACGCTGTCCTGGACCGATTTCGAGGCGGTCGTCGAGTTCAACCGGTTCCGAGAGGAGACCGCCGTCGTTCCCGATCTGGACGAATGACGGGCCGTCGCTGCTAGTCTCGGCCGACGACTCGTCGTACTCGAGCAGCTTGAGGTTGTAGTAGCGGCTGTTGGACCCGTTGAGCATTCGGAACCGATACGTTCTCGGATCGACGGAGAGCCGGGGCCAGGCCTTTCCGTTGACGACCGGCACGTCCCCGTAGAATTCCGGAACGATGCTCGGCTCGGGATAGGAATCGTCACCGCCTCGGTCCTCCGAAACGGCCGACGGATAGAATAACGAGCCGTCCTCGTTGACGCTCCGGTCCTGCAACACGAGCGGGATCTCGTACTCGCCGTCGGGCAGCCCGAGTTCCCGCTCGTGGTCGTTCCGGAGGAGATAGAACCCCGCGAGACCGGCGTAGACGTTCAGCCGCGTGATGCCGATCGCGTGGTCGTGATACCACAGGGTCGCCGGCGGCTGGTCGTTGACGTAGTAGTAGTCCTTTTTCTCGAAGCTGGGGCCCGTCTTCGCAAAGTCGCGAGTGAACCACGCCTGCGCATGGCCGTCGCTCGCGGCTTCGACGTTCCCGCCGTGGAGGTGCGTGACGGTTCGGACGCCGTCGATACCGTACGGGACCATCTCCTCGTGAACCGTCGTGTCGACGGGGAGGAGGTGTTCGTCCGGGAGGTTGTTCTGCCACTGCACGTAGATCGGCTCCCCCTGTTCGGCTTCAATGGTCGGTCCGGGAAACTGACCGTCGTATCCCCAGACGGTCGTCGTCGGGAGGTCGCTGTGGAGTTCCTGTTCGACCTCGCTCATCTCGATCTCGTAATATGGCTGGCCGTCCTTCGTCTCGGTCGGTTCCGCGACGCCCGGACGCGGTACCTCGTCGACCCACTTCTCGAGGTCCGGCGACGAGTGGGCCGCGACGGTCGTCGCGCTCGCCGTCTCGGTATCGGACGGCGTGTTATCCGTCGCACAGCCCGCGAGGGCCGAGACGCCCGAAACGCCGGCTGCTAGGAGGAGCTTTCGCCGCGAGACACCCGTTCGGGCCAGTTCAGTACGCTCGTTCACAGGCGTCCGTATGAGTGCACGTCGAATAGGGGGTCAGCCGATTCCTACCGGGTGGGAACCGGGAAGATACTACGTCTACTAGCAGGAGGACGGCCGGGTTCGGAACTACTCGTCGAACGTAGAGGCGGTCGTCGATCCAACCGTGAAACGCGAGCGCAGGCTCGTAGATCTCGTCGCCGACGGGGACTCGGTCGATCCCGAAGCGCGCTACTCGGTCGCGACGTTCACCCGTCTCGGTGATCCCGAACGGGATCTCGGGAACTGCGGCTTCCCCTTCCGAGACGTCCGCGTTGAGGACGGCGTCGTTCCGGTCGACGTCATCGTCGACTACCTCGAGGACCACTCACCGATCGAGTACGGGGAACTAGAACTCGTTCGGACGCCCGCCGACAGCGGGGACGTACTCGTGCCCATCTTGAGTGAGTTCCTCGAGCAGTTCGATGAGCGCGTCACTCCGGTTGTGGAAACTCATGTCTGTGCCCGTTCCGTCTCCCGGTAAGTGACGCCGAGGTCGAGGTCGTCGTACATTCGGTCGAGCATCGCGAGCGCCGACTGGAACTGGGTGTAGTGCTCGCGCATATACTCGATTGTCTCCGTTCTCGGGACCACCGGGTAGCCTTCGACGTGCTCAATTTCGAGTGCCGGTTGTGGATCGAGGACGATCTGCAGCGGTCCTGCCAGCTCGTCTCGGGGCAGCCGGTCGAACGCGGTGGGAAGGTCGAACGACTCGAAAAACGCCTCCCAGGCGTCGACGTTCTGCTCACGGACGGCAAGGAATAGCGGATAGTCGTCGGGATCACGACCGACTTGGTAGCCACCCTGTGTCCACACATAGACGGCGTCGATCCGTGTGAACGCAAACGGCCAGTCACCGAACTGGGGGAGGACGTAGGGCTCCTCGATGGAGGGTCTGACGCCGGCGCTGGCAGCGACGAGCTCGCGTGCTGCGTCTCTCACTCGGTCGTCGACGAAGTCACTCAACTGCTCCAGCAAGTTCAGTTCGACATCGACGACGACGCGCACTTTCTCAAGTTTGTCCGCGAGACGGGCTACACGACCGACGCCGAGCGCTACGGCTGGTCGTTCGTCTTCGAGGACTTCCTCGCCGACGAGGACCGCAGCCACGCGATACAGAACGTAGACGAAGCCCCTAGTGGGTCGCCGTAGAAGCGATCTGGTTACGACCGTACGGATCGAGTGCCAGTATGTTAGCAGATAAAGAGTTGTTCAAACACCCAGTGACGCATAATATCTGATGCGTAGCACTCAAGAAAGATAAGCACAGCCGCAGGAAGCCAAATTCAATCTAAGAATCAAACGTTGAATCTACTTTCAAGTTGGGTTGCAAGATGTTCAGATACACGAATAAGATATGCTGTGCCCCATGTCGCAACAAGGAGTGCTCCAACGGTATTGAAGAGAAGATCCGAGATCGTGTCATTAATCCCATGCTGGGCAAGAACGGGATCAAGTCCAAAGAGAAGAGCGCCTTGATCAGTAAAGAACTCGAGTAGTTCCCAGATGACGCCCATCGCCAGAACGAATACAAGCGTAAATATAAACATCGCCCATGAAGGGAGGTGAATCGCTGTCGCGTGGAGATGTATGGCCCGAAGCGTCGTGTACCCTGCCGCAGCAACAACCGTAGCAGAGAGAGTATGTGTGAGTGTATCCCAGGACGGGATTATGCCATAGAATCCAATAGATCCGAGTGCATGGAGAAACACGGCACTTGTGATCCATAATGCGAGTCCCGGCTCTATCGGAATGCCGTAATCCCGCCCCAATACGGCAGGGATGAACGTGATTGCAAGAGCGACCGTGGCGTTGATGAAGAGGGACAATTGTTGAGTCCAGATTCCGTATACAAGAACGAGACTAAGAATAATCTGCATCGTTAATGCTACCTGACGCTGTCGCGCCGTCGAAACGTGTAGGCGTTCACTGAGAACCGCTGATTCGGCAGGAGTTTTCCTTTCAGGAGGAGATGGGGCCACCATTCGAGAAACGGGCTGTTGGGAGACCTGCTGAAAGTATCGGTAAAAGATCATTCCGGCAACTAAGCCTGCGGTAGTGACGTAGAAGAACTCGATCATCAACGATGCATTGATCGCATCCTGCGTGCGACCGTCGAGCAGGAACGATGTTTCGAAGAGGATATCGGATACCCAGCGAAGGAGATTCAATGCGCATGCCATTGCCAGCGTAAATAATACCGTCAGAACGATGGTGAACCACGGAACTAATCGGAGAGACGTAAATCGGTGCAGATTAACCATGAGTAACAATCCGAGCGTGGCGAGTGCGAGGCTCGGGAAGAAAGTCGTCACAGGGACAGTAGGGACGAACGTTCCCAAGAGAACGGGAAGACAGACTAAGACGAGAAAATACCACGGGGGCATCACTGTCAGATCTCGAAACATGAGGACTGGAACAAGAATGATCACTACCGCAATGAGACTGAACAGTACCGCTTCGTAGCGGCCGATCATCATTCCGATAACGGCACTACTGGCGAGGACTAAAACGCATATCCATGAACGGAGAACATTTATGATCGATTCGCTAAATAACGTAGCGAGTCTATCGTCATCACTCATAAGGTGGAAGTCGCTACTGATACACGAAGATAGGAGTTAAGAATTCTGCTGGCATTCTTGGAACTGAGATAACGTTCGTAACAGTAACTGGTGGTCTATCCATTGAGTCTTGTGCAAGCATCAAGTTATTGGTCCTGGCTGACATACTCTTCCTATGGTTGTAGCCTCAGCCGTCGTCTTTCTCGTCAGTCTCCTACTCGGCGCAGCAGGTGTCTACGTTGGCGCACGAATCATCGTTGGGACGAACGACTTCGACCATGCTATCGTCACCGCACTACTCGGCGCAATCGTATGGGCCGTCGTTGGATATCTTGTCGGCTGGATCCCACTTTTAGGGCCGCTGCTCGCTCTTATTGCTTATATCGGCGTGATCAATTGGCGATACTCGACCGAATGGACTGCTGCTGCGATGATCGCTCTCCTTGCGTGGCTCGTAGTGCTTGCTGCGCTATACGTGCTTGCGATGGTCGGTATCACCGGTTTTGAGGCCGTCGGTGTTCCCGGCACGTAGATAATCTTCGTTCCCGCTCAATTCGTTGAACGAACTCAAACCGATGTTCCGAGATTGGAGGATTGGATGGAACGCTACTGCTCGGACCAGCTTGGGGTATACTGAGTAGGGGTTTGGGGAACTCACCGTATCTGGTTCAGGGTAGACTTATCCATTAATTGTTAGAATCGATAGTTTTGGGACAGTCGAATTCGGCCCCCTTACGGATCAAGAGGCAATTTGTTCGACAGTCGAACCGGAGTCTCTAGCGCCCATATATGGTTGACGAGATCCCGTATCAACCCTACTCTTGATATTCTACAAACCGGACATGGACAGTGACATCGGCTGCTGTCCGCTCGCTGATCCGGTCATAAATATGAGAATTGGTGCTGATAGCCTCGGAACCGTGTTCGAAGCTAGGAATGATAGATGGGTTTCGTCTCGTTGTTACGATTAAGGTCGTTTGATAGTGCTTTGGAATCGGGGAGCGTAAAGGAAAACGTCGATCCTGAACCAGGTTTGGAATCGACCCAGATGGTTCCGTCGTGACGTTCGATGATCCGTTTACAAACGGCCAGCCCAATACCTGAACCAGTCTGTTCATCGATCGAGTGCAATCGCTCGAAGATACCGAAGATGCGCTCAGCGTCGGACGGATCAATCCCAATACCGTTGTCGCTGACGGATATTATCCACGTCGATCCATCGCGTTCCGCCGAGATGTCTATTCGTGGAGCTCCATCGCCACTATAGTCGATCGCGTTTGTGAGCAGATTCTGGAATACCTGCCGTAATTGACTCCTGTCGCCTTCGACCATTGGTAATGACTCACGCTCGATTTCGGCATTGCTTTCTTCGATCCTGAACTGTAGATCGGTGAGAACGTCGTCGAGAACATCATCGAGATCGACGGCATCGAACGGATCCCCCTGTGTTTGTACCCGCGAATAATCGAGCAACCCGTCGATCATCGAGCGCATTCGTTCGGCTCCATCGACTGCGAACTCGATGAACTCCTCGCCCTCGTCGTCAAGGTCGTCCTCGTATCGTTGCTCAAGCAGTTGCAGGTAGCTCGTGATCATTCGGAGCGGTTCCTGTAAGTCGTGGGAAACGGCGTATGCGAACTCTTCTAGCCGTTCGTTCGATGATTCCAGTTCCGATACTGCTTCTTCGAGACGTTGCTCCGTTTTCTTCAATTCCTCATTCTGTTTCTCTATACGATACTTCTCTTCAAGTTCGGCGTTTTTCTCCTTGAGGGTTTCCGCTTTCGTCAGTGTCCGCGCGTTTTCAATGCCAAACAAGAGTCCTGCAACCGAACCGACCGACAACAGGATGAGCTGCGTACCACCGGTTAAATCGACTATCTCGACGGCGGGGTGTAATTGCCTCAATCCAACGACGGTACTCGCTATGACGACGCCGCCGCCGGTGTACATGATGATCCGTGAATAGAATGCAGGTAGTATTGACAACTTGGGTAGCATTAAGCCAACGAACGTTAGCGTAAGACCAGGAAGACCGACGAGAACTGCCTCGATCATCACCCCCCTCAGTGCGTCATCCAGTGGTATTCCCTCGCTCAACAACGTGTTACCCGTTCTCACGCCGCCAATGGTGAGGAGAAACAGCCCCAGCGCTGTAAGAAGTCGATTCCAGTGCCTCATCGTTTCCCGGTACGGTATCGCCGGTATATAAAGTGTATTCTAGAATATACTAACATAACACCGAAGTCTGGTAGAATAGATTGATGTCATAAACATTGGGAGAGGAATTTTCCAATATCGTTCCCCCGCTGTAACTACCGAGTGTGAAAGGAATTCGGGCCAGACTCTATCATGGTCCAACTCGGAGGCGAACCTCAATCTCATCTGGCCCTATGACAGCGATGCTATCGTCCGCCTCAGTGACTGTATACTGGCTGTCTGCAACCTGGTCTTGAATCACGTCGAGTGCCTCTGGTCCTGGAAGGATTACCTCGAATCAGGACAGTCCTCTACCGCTGACTGGCTCCGAGCGGTGGTTCCACGTGTTCGCCCCGAGGTGGTGATGGTGTCTGCCAGCAGATATGAACGCTGTGACTGGCACTTCTATTTGTACCTCGAACCCGATAACGTCCACGTGAAAGTCTCTGAAGGCTCCCAGCGAGGACACTTCGAGATGCACATGCCCCACATCTGTTTCAGCAGGGGCCCCGAATTGCCTGCGGCAGCAGCTTCCAGTGGTTCGAAGTCAAGGGATACGTGCCCATACGAACGCACCCATCGGCGGCGGCGGGCCACTCCTCACGCGGGAAATCTCGGTAGCTCTCGATTCCATTCTCCTCCGGGTCAGTGAGGTACAGCGCTTCACTGACGCTGTGGTCGGACCACCGCCGAGCTGCCAGTGGTCCCGTATTCGGGCCAAAACATTACCCAACGCGTCCGGTACCGGGTCGGGTATCGGGCAGACGACTGCCGTCCAGTTCACTAGTCTGCAGGCAGGCCTGTAGTTCCCATCGACGGATTATCATGCAGGACAAAGATACATCCTACCAATTAGGGCGGGTGATGGGTCTTTATCTCTCCCTGCCATAGCGTTCGTATGTTCGTCGTTGAGTTCCAAATTGATACACCCTTTCTTCGGGAAACCCTCACTGCCACTCCTGAAATGACTGTGATTCATAAGCAACAGTACCGATCCACCGATGGTATCAAATTCCTGTTTTGGCCAGAAGGGGGCAATTTCGCAGCTTTCGAGGACGGCCTCAGTACTGACCCCACAGTAGCGAATTTTATCCAACTCGCTGAATCGCAGACACGGCACTTGTATCGAGTGACCTTTACTGAAGTAGGGGAGAGCACTGTTACCTTTCCATTATGGTCTGAATTGGATATTAGCTTGCTTGATGCAACAGAAAACCACAAGAGGCTAATGTCCGATCGAGATGCGCTCCAACAGTACCGTGAGATATGTGAGTTTAGAATCGGTGATCTGTGCAAATGTACAAGCGGTTTTGTCCCCTACGACTTCCTATGGAGGTTACTCTCGTCGGGACTGGAAGCCCAGTTCCGATTCCCGAGCGCGGTGGCACGAGTATCGTTGTCGACGTCGCCGACGAACGCGTGTTGATCGACTGCGGGCCGAAGACCGTCTACGGCCTTATGGACGCGGGAATTCGCTTCGGGGAGATCGAGACGCTATTCTTTACCCACCACCACATGGACCACAACGCATCGTTCTTCCACTTCGCGTTCACAAGCTGGACGGAGGGCGGGCGTGAATCACTCACCATATACGGACCCGACGGTACCGACCGACTCGTCGGCGCGCTGTACGACATCTACGCGGAAGACATTGAGTACCGCCAAGACATCTACCCGACCGACGGCATCTCGAATATCGAGACCAAGCTGGTTACGGACGGCTTCAGTCGCCAGATGGACGGCTGGGAGGTTGATGCACTCCCGGTTGAACATTCGATCGAGACGTACGCGTATCGGTTCGATGAGCATGAGACGGATTCATCGTTCGTCTTCTCTGGCGATACTCGGAAGATCCCATCGCTCTCCGAGTTCGCCGCGGACGCGGACGTCCTCGTGCAGGAGTGTAACACTGCACCAGTTGATGAAGACCGCGTGCCAGACGAGGACGACAAGTTCGTCTGGTCACAGCATGCAGAGGGGGAAAAAGGCCTAGACAAGTCTACGTTGACTGCAAACCACTGTGATGCGACAGATGCTGGTAAAATCGCGCAGGACGCCGGTGTCCAGACGCTTGTTCTCACCCACATCATGCCGTACCGCGACCTTGAGGCAATCCGACAAGACGCTGAATCAGTCTTCGACGGAGAGGTAGTCGTCTCCGAAGATGGACTCACCCTTTCTCCATAGTTCAGTCAGTCCCCAGTTGGATAATAATTCTATCTGGATCGGGTATCTCCCTGAAGTTGGCAGTGACCATCCACGCGAGTTCACGCAACGACGATCGATATTTCTCACTGATACGGACCCAGGCGCTCGGTTATCAACCAAATGATGGCTCGACTGAGCCCCTCGAAACCGACGAGTAAGCGTCCTCGTGGTGCTTGAGTGACGAAATCACGTTCTACGTCAGAAGTTCGTGGACAGTACTTTTGACGATGATGATGGAGACTCCGTATGCGATTTGTCCAACTCTCGGTTCCGGCCGGAAAGCGCAGCGCGATCCTCGATATCCTTTCCGAGGAAGATATCGACTACGTCATCACCGACGAATCCAGCGACAACGGCGGCTACGAGGCGGTCATCTCGTTCCCGCTCTCCCAGGACAACGTCGAGCCAACGCTCGACCGACTCCGCGAGAGTGGTATCAGCGCGGACGCCTGGACCGTTGTGGTCGATGCCCAGACCGTCGTCTCTGACCGTTTCGAAGGAGACGAGAAACGAGACGACAACCGGGACGCACCCAGCGGTCTCATCGCGCGCGATGAACTCCGAACGGCAGCTTCGGATCTCGCTCCCGGACGCTCAGAACGCTGGTCGTACGTCGTAATGACCGTGGTGAGTGCCGTCGTCGCCGTCGTCGGCTTGCTTCAGAACTCGGCCGCAGTGGTAGTGGGGTCGATGGTCATCGCACCATTGATTGGACCGGCGATGGCCGCCGCCACGGGAACGGTCATCGACAACCGCGATCTCGCCACGCGCGGGTTGGCGTTGCAGGTACTCGGTCTCGGTCTCGCCGTCGTGAGCGCGGCGGCCTTCGCCGCAGTCGTTCGGTTCGTGGGATTGATGCCGCCGGGTACCGATATCACCGCGATTCCGGAGGTTCAGAGCCGGCTTGCGCCGAATTTCCTCTCACTGGCCGTCGCGCTCGGCGCGGGCGTCGCCGGTGCCATCAGCCTCGCAACGGGGAGCGGCGCGGCGCTCGTCGGTGTGATGATCGCGGTTGCACTCATCCCCCCGGCCGCAACAGTTGGTCTCGGCATCGCCTGGAGCCAGCCGCTCGTGAGCTTCGGCTCGGGGGTGTTGCTCCTCGTGAACGTGCTCTCCATCAACCTGATCGCGCTGGTCGTCATCTGGCTCATCGGCTATCGGCCACAAAACTCGTTCCAGCTCAATGCAGTGCAAGCCAGAATTCGACAGCGAATCCTCATGCTCGCGCTTGCGCTCGTCGTGCTCTCGATGTTCCTAGCCGGCGTTACCTACATCACCTACCAGTCCGCCCAGTTCGAAGAGAAAGCCGAAAACGAGGTGCGCGACATGATCGACGAGCAACCGTATCGCCAGCTCGCCTTGGCTGATCTCTCGATCGGATCGAGCGAGACAGCCATCGCCTTCAACGAAGCTGACGTCGACGGCGGTGGAGCCATCAACGTCTCTGTGACGCTTAACCGGCCAATGGGGACCACACAGCCGAACTTTGCCTCGGAGCTTGACCGCCGACTCACCCAGCAGACCGAGCGCGATGTTGTCGTCGAGGTGCAGTTCATCGACACCGGCCGAACCGCCTCGGAACGGTCGTCGGGAAACGCCACGGGTTCGTCGGCATTGTTCACGCCTCCACCATAAGGGTATTGCGGGCCTGCCAATACCCCTTCAAGAGTGATCAATGGATGGATTTGACCCACCTTCGGAATCATGGGATCGCACCGAAGGCAGGTCAGTTGACTGTTTGATAGTCTATCGCATAGTGGTTGACCCGCCCTTTGCATGGGCGCTTTGAGGGGATAGCGTGTGCAAAGAGAGTAAGCCATTCTTCTGAATTCTCGAGTTTGAGGGTTGCTACAATCTTAGCTACCAACGTCCTCGAATAATAGACGCCATTTAAACCGTAGATACTGACTGGCGAACCTCATGAGTGTGTAGTACTCACTAGGAAGTGTGACGAGGAATGAATCAAATTCAAATGTCAACGGACACGCTGGTGCGAGCGACCCAGTCGATCATGTTGTCGCGTTCAACATAGAGGACGAAGGACTTGTCGTCTACGACGAACACCAGCCGACTGCCTGGATTCAGTCGACGCACGCCGTCCCCACTGCCGATGTCAACTGAATCTCTCTGGACCCCGTTGACGGCCGCGAACGCCAGTAATACTCGGCGACCAACACTACCACTTAACACAATCATTCTATCGCATACCTAGATATTATATGGTTTGTTATGCTGAGGAGTCCTGCGCCGAATGTACTGGAAAGAAGATTATACGGACTGATGGATCCATGTGGTGTCCAAACTGCGCACTATTCAACCCCCGATAAAAGACAATGTGAGACAGCTGATTGTGAGGTGGATCTCCGTGTCCGATATCTTGAGAGAGCAGGAAAGGCAATCGTGAAGCAGCGTTCAACACAGAGGCTGAGTTCGGCAGAGAGATTCAGTGTAAATTAGATGACTTCAGGTTCAATCGACGAACCCGAGGATCGCTTCCACGACTGCCTTGCTGGCTTGTTGCATTGAGAACCCGAGGACACGATCACGCACCTGAGCGAGAGCGAACGATCTCCTCATCAGGAACGACCGGCAAGCCAACGTACTTCGGGCTGACTGAGGCCGACCGTGAGCACTGGAATGAAGTGATCCAGCATTGCTTCTATGCGACCGGGATCCGGCCCGACGACACGGTTATCTTCGGCGTGGGACAGACGATGGTCCCGGGTGGCACGCCGTACTTTGAGGCACTGACCGAGTTAGGAGCGAACGTCGTCCCCGCCGGCGGTGGTTCGACTGATCGGCTGCTGTCGGCCACGACTGACCTCGCCGCCGACGTGCTGTTCAGCACGACGTCGCACCTACAGTACCTCACGGAAAATGCTCCTGAGACGCTGGACCACAGGGTTGACGAACTCCCAGTGACGAAACTCATCGGCGGCGGCGGGCCAGGTATCGCGAACCCCGAGATTCGAACCCGGCTGTACGACGCGTGGGACACCGATTCCGTCCGAGAACTCATGGGACTCGGTGACGTTATCGGCTGTATGTGGGCTGAGTGCGAAGCCGAAGACGGCATGCACTACTGTGCGCAGGGTCACGCCCACGTCGAACTCATCGAACCAACACGGAGGAGGTAATCCCGTTTGAGGAGGGTTCGGAGGGGGAACTCGTCTACACCCCGCTAGGTCGGGAAGCGACGCCCCTGCTCCGGTACCGCTCGGGCGACTACGCCCGGATCACTAGCACGGCGTGTTCCTGTGGCCGAACCTCGCCGAAGATGCAGTGTATCGGCCGCACCGACGACATGCTCATCTACAAGGGGATGAACGTGTTTCCGTCGGCGATTCGCGACGTCATCTCGGACGTCGACGGTGCGTTGCCACACGTCAGAGTGGTCCTCCCAGAGACAGGGAAAGTCCACTTCGAGGAGCCGATCCCCGTCAACGTCGTGATCGATCCGGAGACAGACCGTGATCCGGCGGCCGTCGCTGACGACGCGGCCGGCGAAGTGCGATCCCAGCTCAGGGCCCGAATCGACCCGAACCCCGTCTCGCTCGCGGAAATCGAGTTGTCGGAGTACAAGTCTGAGTTGGTGGTCGTCAAGGAGTAGCCCAAATCGCCTCTCAAAGGAATTTTGCGGGACGATAGTGAGACTACCGGCGCCTCGAGATTGAAGACGCTCCGGTATCTAGGGAGAGTCTGACGTTGGTTTTCGCAGGTACTGAATCTAGGAGAACGAACCAAATTTCGTATAGCGATATAGAATACATATATTCAGATACTGTCGGTACAGGTCTCGAGAGTGGATTAAATGGGGTATAGAACCGGTATAGGATTCACTTGTCTAAACCCCAGTTTAACCAAGGGACTTTACTAGGGTCGATACTGTACCCCACATACGAATGTCTACTCCCAGCGAGAGACGGGCTCACTCCCAGGGGAAGACCGTCCAAGACGCGGTCGAACGCTACCTCACCTACAAGATCCAAGCGGAAGGCTCCCGGACGACGATGCGCTCGCCGCTGATGGGGTTCGCCGAGTTCTGTCGGGACGAACTCGGCATCGATGACATTGGAGATCTCGAGCCGGCAGACGTCCGTCGATACAGTGAGGACCTATACGACCGAACCAAGATCGACGAGGAAATCTCGGCGTCGACGGCACAGACATACTTCGCGTATGTCCGTGCTTTCCTGTCCTGGTGTGTTCGAGACCAACTCCTCGAGACGAATCCAGCGGACACGACCGAGGCGATGGATCCTCTTCCTGAGGACGATGGGAAGCGCAAAACGCAGTACTGGTCGGAAGACGAGCGCGAGCAGTTCATAAACTACGTTACCAAGCGCGTCGACATGGCGCTCGAGGGAACGATCCGGATCGATCGAGAGACCGCGTTCCGCGACCGGGCGATCGTAGTTATGCTCGACGGAACGGGTGCGCGTGGAGCGGAACTGTTCTCGGATCCAAAGGACGAGAAACGCGATGGTCTCCGCTGGTCTGACGTCGATTTTGAGGAGCGGTCGATCGAGGTCTATGGGAAGTCACGAGACTATGAAACCGCACCGTTCCCCGAGAGCGTTCACGATGTCCTCGAGCGATGGTGCGGACTCCTTGATCCACCGACCGAGTCGTGGCCTGTTTTCCCGACCGGCCACTATCAGTCGAAACGCGAGGTACTTGTCGAATCAATCGGTGAAGAGGCGGTTTCTGCGGCACTCGAGGACCGGGGTGACGTGGGGAAAACCGAGGTTCTTGACCGACTACACCGTGAGCATGAGGTCCCACCGCCGTCGATCTCCAAAGAGGGAGTTCGGCGGTTGATGAAACGACTCACGAAAGAGGCCGGTATCGAGCCGGACGGCGATTACGACTATCTCACACTCCACGGCGCACGACGGGCGCTCGGTCGTGACCTGTACGCGAGTGGCTTGTCCGAAAAGGCACAAGAAGCTCTCCGCCACCAATCGATTGAGACAACACACGAAGCATATTCGGATACCAAGATGAAGGACGTCTCCGACAGTATCGACGAAGTCCGCGACTGATCTGGCCTACGAGTTTCTCAGTCCACTCTCGTCTTCGTCCATTGGTAGAAAGGGAATAGCCTCCTCGATGGGGTCGAACACGAGACGGTCGCAGACAGCGGCGACGGCGTAGGCGCTGAGAAACGCCATGGTGAGGGCGGTGTAAACCAGCATCCCGAGGATCTCGAGCATCGGTCAATAGAGGTCGAACGTCCAGTCGGCCCGCACGTCGCCCTCGAACATCACGTCACTCCCACGCGCCGGAATCTCGAAAGACAGAAACCGGTCAGAGGGTACTTGGGATAAGTATACGCTGGCGACGTATCCGTTCCTGTACTGTGGATTACCCGGTAGTAGGTCGATGATTCGTCGAATCCGACCGATAGCGGGAGCACATCATCACCGAATCATAGGCCTTCGCCGTGATTCACGTCTCTGACGGAACGGCGACAGGTGGATTATCAAAGCTGCCGTTATCTTTCCGAATATCGACATATGACGCCTAGATGTACGCGCCGTAACCAGTTGTGAGCCACTCAAATTCGTCGTTTTCGAGGTCGTTCAGAGCTCCGTCAGTAGGGTCACCGAAGTAGACGCCGAGCTTCTGATGTGCATATGTGAACGACACCCGAACCGAGTATCCGCCGGCATAGATGGTCGCGCTACGTTCCTCGGCTTTGCGATAGCTGCCCTGCCACTCGAGGACGGGACGGACTATCGGTCGTGGTCAAAGCCGACGACATGACGGTGTCTGAGGTGGGCTACTCGGTGGCGCCGTCTTCGGGCCTCAGAAGGCGTCAAGGGCGAACCGACATCGGATCTCCCCATCCAATAGTGGTTTGTCAATAGGACGGGCTGATCGGTGATACGATGTGGCCATTAACGTTAGATCGATCTCGATCAGCGGCGAGATCTATGACTATCTCGGTCGAAGGGAATCTACCGACAATGATAGTACCCCTTTAGTTATCGTCTGCAGTATTATTGTTGTCGCCAAGATCTTCAAAGTCTTCTCCAGAAAGATCTCTAGGAGATGCATTCTCTCTATCTTCATGTATTGTTCTATTAGCCATACTTAGAGAAGCTGTTATAGGTGGATTATCTTCAAGTATATTCAAAACTTCAATACGAACTTCTTCAATATCTTCACTACTTACGGATGGGACAATGATATTAATGCTACCAGGAGAAACCTCTACATCAGATTGGATTTCGGTATTGGTTTCAATCTTTTTCATTAGTTTACCCTTTAGATCGTTCAAATCATTAGCGGATGGGTCAATGATATAGTGATCCTTTTCGGGGGAGATATCAATTTCAGTTAAGAAGGTTCTTCTTATTACTTTTACCTGATAAACTATATTGTTTATCATAACCTGGCCATGACTATTCCCTCTGTTATCTTGCTTTGCGTTTGGTAACTCCAAACCTTCTGGCGTGTCTGGCAACTCCAAACTATCTGGTACAGTTGCTAATTCCGAGCCTTCGGACCTATCTTCCAAAGTACTTCTATCCTCTTTCTCCTCCCTTTCCAGATTGCGTATTTCACCACCATCATTCTCAATTTCTTCCGTATTATTTTGTTGGAGATATATTTCAATTTTCGTCAATGATTCAGACATGTCTCGCAATTCCTCAGTGTTTCGTTTTGTCGAATTACCTATTCTATTCAATCCATTTTCAATTGTATTCTCAAAATCCTTAATTTTCCCACCAATCTGAAATGAGGTTACGAATAGTGTTATTATAATACCTAGGGCACTGAGTAATAATCCGCCAACGCCTATTGCGAGATCAGATGAAACCATGTTCTGTTGGTATAGTCCTCATTTCAGGTGATTCATAGCAGTATCTTGAATCTTGTGATGTCCTATCAAACCTTGCTGTATATGATTTAGTATTCTTGTCATAGTAATAGTTCTGCATGATCGGAGTTGAATCCCTTCTCGATAACGAATTAACGTGCAGCAGTTGTTAGGCGGAATTTTTGATGCTGTCGCCTTGGAGACGCTATCTATTCGAGCTGGCAAATCGCATCGCTTACTGGGAACTCTGTTGATCCGCGATCTCAACAGCAAGTGCCAATCCCGCCCTCGAGAGGGCAAATACAACGGAACTTGTGAAAATCAGCTACTAACGAAACTGTGGTTGTCTAAATAAAGTGACGAAGTAGTGTTGCCACTACTCAGGCCGGCTCACCGATCAGCGACGGCACCGACGAATCCGGTTTCCGTTCCGCCGCCGGGAGTCCTCTAGGTCAACTCGGCACCGCAGAGGATCGTCGGATCGTTCCCTGACTTCGACCACTTCTCGAGGGCCTCGGCGGCTATCGTGCCGACGTTCTCGAAGCTATCGGCCTTCAACCCGAGAGAACCGTATCGATCCGCATTCGCCGTGGTTCGACCTGTTCGTCGAACTCGAGGTCGGCGCCATTCTCAGCAAGCCACTTCTGGAACGGCGACGACTCGGCGACGTGATCGGCCAGTCCGATGAGGTGCTGCATCCGGTCGGCGTAGCTCTCGATCGTATACTCGACCGACTCGACGAGCGCCCGCAACTCCTCGCGGTACTTCCGCGCCCGTAACGAGGCGTCGCTCTGGTCGAGCTCGAGGACGTCGTCGAGATCTTCTATCGCCCGGTAGATCGTCGCGAGGTGTTTCCCCAGCTGGTCGGCGAGACCGTCGACCGTTGTACCGCCGTCGGTCGCAACTGTCTCAGTGACGTCGCGAGCCGTCTCGCCCATGTCTCGCAGCGTCGTCATCAACAGGTGGTCCGACTTCGCCTCAAGGCGCGGGGTTGGATCCTCGTAGAGTTCGACCGGATCGTCACAGGCCACAGCGTCGAAGTGATCGTCTGGGAGGTACACGCTGTTACCGTCGGGACCGAGCGGAATGTCTTCCCAATGGAGAGCGTTCAAGAGCGTCTCCTCGATCTGCTCGGTCACCTCGTGGCGATCGGCCCACGCCCATGCCTCGTCGTCATTCATCGACTTATTGACTAAGATTATCACTTTCGGATGATAGGACAAGTGATCTTTCGAAACCGCATCCTGTCCTTCAGCTGATAGCTCTTGACTCCCACTGACAGCGACGACGCACAGTCTCCATCCAGACGCTGACGAACGAGCTTCGAGCACTCCGCACGAGAGTCGAATTGCTTGAGAGCGAAAACGAGATGCTCAAACGTCAGGTCGAAACCCAATCCGAACAGATCGCCGACCTCGAGGAGCGCGTCGATAAGAACGATCAGACGCGCAAGGACCTCGCGAAGAACACTACTCAAGTCAAGTCAGACGCTGAAGAAGAGAAGGAGATCGCCCGCTCTGCAAGCGTCAAAGCCTGCCAGGTCAAAGCCACGCACGAAGAGAACGAGGCGACGACATGGCCAACGAGACATCACAGCTGCCCAGTGGCGACTGACCCTCGCGCTGCACTTCTTCGCGAACTGCCGCCAGTACAAGGTCAAGCAACGCTTCGTCGATGAGCGCAGCGAGCAAACTCCTACCGTACGTTGCTTGTTGCAAAACACTGGGAGGAGTTCGCTACCAAGCGAACTACTGGTGATGGTGTGTTCTTCACTCGCGACGACGTACGAGCGGCCCTGACTGCGATCATGGGCGAACAGCCTCACGAAACCGCCATTACGCGCGTCTGGGAGGCAATGACGGAACTTGGTGGAGGAGATCTTGAGGAACGCACCCGACAGGTGAGTTCAAAACAGCCAACAAATTCTGACAATGGAGCTCGAGACGGTAACCGGACTGTTCGAAGATCCTATTGCCACCTTGATCTGCTCGAGGAGAGTACAGTGAGTGTAGGAGGCGCCACACCTGTTGTGACCCGGCCAACCGCTGAAGCGGTGTGTGAACGCGAGAAAGCTAACTACAAGATAGGAACACAGATATAGACGGACTTGATCGTCGGCTCTCCTGTCGATATCGCTGTCTCTTCTAGTGACAACCCTGAGAAGGAGTCTCCTGATTTAGTAGTAGTAGCAGTTTGAATTACACGGATTCGGCGATTGTACTCACAGTCCTCCTCGCAATGGGTGTGACTGGACCTCTATCGTATTTCGGTTCATGAGACGGGCACATCGACAAACCACAGTTTCAGTATCTGCACTGATATGAACGGAGTGGAGTGATAACACTGAAATTGAGGTGATATAGAGAGTCGGGTAGTGGTCAATGGTCAACTGTTCGAAGAGCTACAAAGTCTGAGATCAGATATTGTACAAAGAATTTTCGGTAGGTGTATGTAGAGTAGAGGAATAGCAGTGCACCAAGCCAGCAAAGTGGCCAGGCTACCTCGATGAATTCTCCGAAGTTTGGGAAGTATAACAGATATTTTGACTGTCTATCGAAGAAGAAACCGTTCTTCTGAAAAAGATAATAAGTTATATAGAAAAGAGGGAGTCCTACGAAGAGGACGGACATACTTCGTGAGAAGGCATAGATCGCTTGGAAGGTTCGTGACCGGCCGACCTCACTATTGTATATGTAGCTCTGGATTGTTGGATAGAGTTCCTTCCATTCCTCCGATGAGTGAGAGGTATTTTCTTCTGATTCTATCAGTAGAGAAGGATCATGAAGTAGACGACTGCATTCTACTTTGAATTCTTCTATAATGCGTTTTTCTGCGTTATCGGGATTAAGTATTTTTTCCGCAAATAATGTTCTGTGACTAGTGACTAAACAGGATTTGGCAATTAGTTTCTCAAGTCCTGCAGCAAGTGAGTGAAGTGCTTGACCAAGAACGAATGCTAAGACGAGAACAGGGATTATCGCAACTATTGGACCAAATGTGATCTCTTGAGGTATAACCATATAGAAGCTCATTAGAGTGGCTAGACCTGGGAGAAACACGCTGAAGAAGTCGTATTGGCTAAAAAGACGAAATGGACGTGTCATGTGTAGTGTTTAAGATAGATGCCGTGTTATTGTCTTGGTTCTTCTGTTCACGAGCGACTACCGCGTTTTAAGTATTCAAGCTGAGTGAGACGCGGTGAAAACGAGATGAACTGTGCAATCCACATCATCTGACTCGGACATACCTGTCTATGCGTCTGTGGTCTAAATGAAAATTTCTGACTGAGATAACATGAACTGTCCACATCTGTCCTACAATTCACATCAAATTGCTCGTAGATTTCCGCCCGAAGGTCACTTTTGGATTGTTCTTCTGAGCCAGCATCTTCTTTTTCAGTGACCTTCTCCTGGATGTGGTGGTCACTATGCTTTACCGACATAAAACTATCGTAGAGTCAGAGTTTCCCTTTGCTCAGGAAATCGGTAGTCCCTGAATCGTAACCAAATCTATTTGATGTAGACTTCGCTGATTGTCCTCATGGAGGATGAGAAGGTATCTGACTGGAAGCCACCGTCGGCCGACCCTAAAGCGACTCTATGGCGATATATGAGTTTCTCAAAGTATGTTTCTCTGCTCTCAAGAGGGGAACTCTGGTTTAATTCTACCAAGGAGTTCACAGACCCCTACGAAGGACTGCTTCCTAAAGAAAACAAACAAGAATTGATTGAACGTCTTATGGAAAATCAGGGGAAACGAGAGTCCTACGCGACCAGGATCGTCAATACAATCAACAAATACATCGGGATTTACCTCGTTAATTGCTGGACACACAAAGATCATCAATCCGCTGCACTCTGGGACCTATATACTAACAAGAACGAGGGGGTAGCAATAAAAACAACTGTAGGAGACCTGTCTACCGCACTTGAGCCCAACAGATACGACTTCTACTCTGGATTAGTCAGTTACAAGAACTATGATGAGGACGCAATACCGAACGAAGATCCTTCTGTGATTTTTCATAAGAGACAAAGTTTCAGTCATGAAGACGAGTATCGTATCGTTGTTCGGGACCACGAGAAATCCGATAATGGACGTACCCCCTCTGGTAAGTATATTGAGTGTGAATTAGATTCCTTGATCCAGGAAGTCTACGTGCATCCATTCGCAGATAGTTGGTTTTGTGATTTAGTGGAGCAAGTGACATCTGATTACTGTCTTGACGTGCCGGTGAAGCAGTCTAGTTTGTTCAATGATCCAATTGAGTGACTGTCTGAGTCCTAAATCAGCTATCACCAACGTTGGAAGTGTTCGTAGACTCGTTCTGTCGTAGACACGCTACGGTGGCGAAGCCTATTGCGCACGTCCACAAGCCTGGTGTCGGAGTCTCCTAACATATAGTTCGACAGCGAGTGCCTGAGGGCGTGTGGATGGAGTTTTGACGGTCAGCTGGCTCCCCGTCGCTCCGGTGAAGATCGTTTCGCGCTTCGCTCAAAAACCTCATTAGGCGGTGTCGTCATCATTGCGGGGATCCTCAACGAGTTCGTATAACCCAGTCGGCTCATCAACATATACAACAACATCAGCGGCAAGAAGCGCATTTAGCTGATTGTGTACGGTATTGCGAGCTAAGCCGGTCTCACGCTGGATATAGCCTGGTGTTGCACGACCCTCTTGTAGTACATCCAGAATTTGTTCAGTAGCGTTCGTGATTTTCAGCGTCACAGATTCCATTCCTTGGTCACACAAGTAGTACATTCCGACCGAACTTAGTACTACTCAACCACTCAGATAGATCGCACAAGTAGTAACATTTATGCGCGTGGCTTGTAGACTATGATGTAGAGACCGAGGGTGCCAGGAAAATCTCGGCCGGCTGCTAAGGACAGCCGACCTCGGTCTTGAGGCCAAGACCAATGTCAATTCAACCACGCACAACCGAAACAGTTTCGGCTCGCAGTCGCACCGACCCCCGACCAAACTACATCCTCGTCGGCATCGACACCGAGGGCGCACACCACGTCTACCGCACCACAGACGAAACCGTCCACGTCGTCCACAACACAGAACGTACCTACCGCTACAACCTCAACACCTGCGACCAGCACATCAACGATTGGATCGAGTACGTCAACGCCGAACGCGGCTTCACAACCCAACACCTCTACTCGAGCCTCACGAACTCATTCTTCGATGCACTCGAGGGTGACGACCGATGAAAGTCGTCACCACCCCTACCCAACTCCTCGAGGGGTTCCCGGTCGGTCCCCACGACACCACCAAATGCCAACACTGCGAGTACCGACTGTACGAAGGCGACCGCGTGACCATCCTCGCCTCCCGCCCAGCCGAGACCGACCGCTGGGCGATCCATCGCCCCTACTGCGTGGCCTGCAGTCCTGACACCATCACAGAGCCAACCCTTGGCTGTACGGAACTCCTCGCCGAGTGCCGGCTCGGCACCCGCGCTGATCTACCCACCCAGCAGACACGGTTAGTTGCTCTCGAGCCCGAACTCGCAGACTCGAGTCCACCCTCAAACAGGGCCACCGAACCAGAGGCGATCCCCATCCCGAATCGGTGAGCCTCTAACACGCACTCACGCCGACAGTCGGTGAGCCTCTAACACGCACTCACGCCGACAGTCGGTGAGCCACTGCGCTCGGCTGTCCGCACTCTCTGCACTCGCTTCCAGGACTCGATGGCACGCCACTCCACTCGCCAGTCAGCACGCCCTCAGCTCGCACTCGAGGTACGCCTACCGTGACCGACGCGGGACTCACACCGACCCAGCAGCCGCCGCTGTCCCCACAAGCCACCCTCGAGATCGACACCGATCCTGTCTCAGAGCTGTGGGACCAGCTGTTCGCCCAGCAGTCGATCCGAGACCAATTCATCCGCGCCGTGCGCCGGTTCGCTGACGGCCGCACCGTCCCAGACTGCTATGACGCCCTCGAGGAGCAGAACGTTCCCTACTGGTTACGCTCCCGGATCCTCGAGGTCGCCCGCGGCAACCGGCATGAAGCCTGGCGTCTGGCCGCTGATCTCGTCCCGAAGCTCGGACAGGGCCATGCAAGTCTCGAGGATCTGCTCGCGACCGCCCAATTCTTCGCTGCCCACGTCCCCAACGACCACCCACCGACGCTCACAGTCATTATCGACCACGCGTTCGAAGATGCTCCACGGCGAAAACGAGAGTCGATCTGTCGACTGCTCGCCGTCCTCGCGACTGGCTTCGACGTCCGCATTGTCGCCACTGGGAGAACCCACCATTGGCTCGCTCGAGAGCACCGCGAAGACCTTCCCGGCGTGAGCGAATGGCGAGAGACACACCACCCTACTGGGGACCGCGTCGACGACGCCCTCGAGGCGCTGGATCCGGACGGTCGGAAGGTCAAACTCCTCCGGCAACTCGCCAACGAACCCGCTGAAACACTCTCTCGACACGCGTTGCGGGCGATGCATGACGTCGATCGCAGTCGGATCTCCCAGCTCTTGGTCTCCGAGACAAACTCGCTCACTGAGCTCGGCCTGGTCGCTGAGTTCGGCCCTGCCGATGATCGGACTGTCGAGTTGCTCGAGGCCGGTCGACAGCTACTCACCACACTCGACGCCCAACACGGTCGTCAACAGGAACTGACCGAGGCCGTGAGCGACACCGGAACATCCTCTCAACAGTGCCGTGTAACCCCGCGCACACGAGGGGAGGGGGATGACGGCAGAGAGGACAGCAACCCCTACCGAACGGCCTACCTCGATCGTCCAGGGCATGCCGCCGCCGCTGGCTGTGGAGAGAACGGCGGGATCACCCTTGTTGAGGCCCCGTTCGAGGATCGTACGGACGGTCCCGACCATACTCGATACGTAAGTTTCGACGCTGATCGCGAGGAAGCCGTCGTTGCCGTTCGGGCAAGTGGACCCCTGCAGTATGTGGTGAGTCTCGCGACGGCGTTAGCCTCGCCGCGATTGCTCAACCGAGCACTCATTGATAGCCGTCTCGAGGGACTCGAGGATCCGCCGGCAATCTTGCGAGATGCTCGCTGTATCGGCGCCCTTTCCGACGAAGCGCTCGAAGATCCCGAGACGCTTCGTGAGGCGTTCATCGAGTGGGGAACCGACCTCGAGGATCTCACCGCGAAACTCGCAGCCGGCGACTATGAAGATCGCGACCGCTTCCGTGGATCGATCATGCGCTCAGCTCATGGCCTTGCTGGTTCGATTGTGCATCTGTTCGATGCTCTCGAAATTGATATCGTTCGAGAGCTTCGCATCCCGTCGGGACTCGAGACCGAGTCGCTAGACGAACTCGCAACCTCGATCAGTATTTCGGCCGCGATTCAGGGGAAATACGGTGTGTTTGCCTCGTACCGACAACTGTTCGAGTCTCGTGAGGAAAAGCGTCGCACCGCACTCACACCGACAGTCGATGCCGACGACCCGTTAGGGACTCTCATTGGCTCCCTGGTCGTTCGCGGAGCTGATGTCCACCGACTCCGCCCCACGCTCGAGCAATCGCTCGAGACGCCAACAGCGGTCGCTGACGACGCTCCCGAGTTCGCGGTCCATGTTTCTCTTTCAACGGTCGATCGGACGGCGTATGCAGCGACTACAACACGCATCCTGCAGACCAAGACCCTCCGACCGACTCGAGAGATTGTGTCGTTGCTCCACGCGCTGACCGGCTCGCCATACGCTGCTGCCCGAGCACTCCAGCAACTCGCCACCGAAGACGAGAGTCGAGAGCTTCGGCCGGACGAACTCCGCTACGCGTTAGGAACACTCGATCCCGAGCAGTTGCTCCCCGATCTCCCACCGACGGTTGGCCGAATTGTTCAGACGCTTCTCACAGCCGAAAACCGCCTGTCACAGCGGGACCTCGCCGACCGAGCGAGCGTCTCAGCACGGACCATCCGGAACTATCGCAACTGGCTTGAGGCGTTCAATCTCATCCAGGTTGACGAGACTGGATACCGCCTAGCACTATCGTTCCAGACTACCTCCGAACGCCGCGATTCCGTTGTTCCAACTGTCCTCGAGGAGAACCAGACACTTCTCGACGCCGCCGACGCATTTCTCGAGACAATCCTCCCGCCGGAGCGATACGGTGATCCTGACGACCCACTTGGTAGCGTACTGTTCTGGCCGCCAGACCCCCAGCGATTACTTGATCACCAGCGAGTTGGCCCGTGGCTGCGACTAGCAGCTGCGCTCACAGCAACAGGATCTACCGGGAACAACTGGGCAGTGCAGATGGGTCCACTGCTCGAGCAGCAAGCGCTTTCTCAGACAACTCCGTAGGATAGAGGCACAGTTTTTGTCACACCACGCTTCGAACGCGGTCTCAAATTCGCTGAATAGGTTCTGGTGGGGTGCGCGTCATAGAATATAGCCCACACCCATTATCAAGCGATATAATTTGGACCTCTAGGTAACTGTCTTGTGGTTACTCGCCAACTCCCGCACCACCGAGCATATCAGTGGTGTTCCGACAGTTCGAACAAGCGTGGAGTTCGCCGCTGTTGTCGCTAAAGACGCGCCGATACTGGTCTGTGACGTGACTACCGCAGTTTGAACACTCTGCCATTAGGCAACACCCTGGATTGTATGAAGAGACAGTGAGTCAGATAATAAGTAGACTCCTGTACCGGCAAATAACAGCCACGAGGCCGAGGTTCACTCATTGGTCGCTCTCGCGAATGAACGGTTCGTAGTTGTCGAAAATGTCGGGGGTCTCCTCGCGGCCGCCCTCCATGCACGTAGCCCGTGCACATTCTATCTCCTCGAGTTCGGTGATTCGCTGGTCGCTAGGTCTGACAGTCCCCCCATCGTGTGTTGGCCGACGCACACGGCGCCGTGTCGCTCGTGGAAGGTTCCACTGAACTGGCAATTGACAGTCCAGGGCGTCATAGAACAGTTCCCATACCCCTTCTGTAACTACCTGACAAACGGTAAGTACAGGGAACTCATGCAGCAGATGACGGCCTTAGGTATCTACAAGCGAATATCCCTTCTTAGAAAGCGCTGTTCTAATATCTCCTTTATAGTTTGAAGGTAGATCTCCACGTGCGCTTGCTTCTCTCTCATCTTCAATAATATCGAACTCGAGAGAATCTATCGAAATATCTCCCTTTTCACCGACACCAATAATCTCTACTATTAACCCATCGCCAAATGGGTGGACTACAATAGATTCAACATCTTCCATAGCTTCTGTGATGCCTGTATTCGACTCTTCATCACTCCCCAACATAGTTTTTCGTGTTTGGGGTCGTAGATTTCCACATGGAAGATTGTGGGACAGAATCTGAGGAAAACTGTTCAAGATGTGGAAAACCGATGGAGCATGAAGACATTTTGGTAACCCTTGGGAGAGTATTCAGATGTACAAATGACAACTGCTTCCGAATCTTGGTCTCATACCGAATTGAATAGCACCATCTAATAACTGAATAGAATTTTACCGTTCGTTTCATATATATATACTTACCGTTCAGTACAGGTGAAGCATCCGTCGCTTAATACTCTATCAAGAATAGTCTCGTCAGATAACCTTCTCCCATGTGTGTTCACAGTTCATACATTCAAATTTTCTTTTAATATCTGGCCCGAGCAGCTCTCCAGCGGTTTCTCGACCACTATTCTCCTTACAATTCGGACATTTAACCCCTTCCATCCCATATGAATATTGGTTTAGAACTATATAATATACACGACCATCTCGGCACTTGTTCGGAAAATCAAGTGTATACTCTCAGGTGGAGATGATGTTGGCGGAACTGTGCTGAATAGAGGGCGTGAATGTAGACTGTGGAGACTTTTATTTCGAACTACTCGAATCGTTCAATACAGGTGAAGTACTGAACACAAGGTCGGGATGAAGTAACGACAGCCATCAGTCTGCTTTGTGGTTGGGCCAGTGAAACAGCCGATGTCTGCCATTCTATGAGAGTGGCTGAAGACGGTTATGCAGAGGGATTGTATACACCATCACCCCATACTGCTATCAAATTTTGATTACTAGAGTCGGTATTAAGCGATATATAGGCACACTCTGCAACCCCGAATCTCTGATTCACTTGTTACTAAGAATATCACGGTCAGTATAGGGGACACAAAGAACGTTCGTAATCGGAGGATCAAATCCTGATACAGAGAGAAGGTAGAGAGAGGCACCACACCTTTTCCGGCTGACCGGCAAAGTCCCAATCAACGAATGGACGACCGATTCAGTCGATGGTTGCTCCTCTCAGGGGATCGGTTCAGGGTCGCCACTGGGATACTCTTCACCATGGCTGTGGTGGTGCTTATCCCTCTCTTCTCACAGTTCGCCATCCGCAATCTCACGCCGGTGATCTATATCGCGAGCGCATTGATCGGGGGGAATATCACGCTCATCACCCTTGTGGTCGCGATTAACCAAGTAATTCTCTCCCAGGAACTAGAGTCTCCGGGGTCGCTCCGAGACGAGATCGACCAATCAGACGACTATCGGCAGGCAGCACTTGACCAGCCCGCACCACCGACCGATCCAGCCGACTTCCTGCAACAGCTCCTTCAGCAGACCCAAGAACGCGCCGGTTCGCTCGAGGACCTTCTCCCTGACTCGAGCAATGAACCAGATACCCATCTTATCGATGAGCTACCGGAGGAATGTGCCCAGATTAGCGAGGAACTCGGGTCAGGATCGGATAAACTCTCTTCGGTGATCGTTCCCCTCCTCGGTATCGAATACGCGACTCACATTCATGAATGTCATCAACTTGAATCGGCTTACGAGGGGGATGAGCATGACCAGCTGCTCTCCACGCTCGATTCCTTGAGCGCGGATTTGAAGAATCTCGACATTGCTCGGCAGTACTTTACGACCGCGTTCATGAAGGAGGAACTCGCACAGCTCTCTCGCTCACTCCTGTATGTCGGTGTGCTGGCGATTTCGCTCCCAGTCGCGTTACTCGTCCAGCTCGCTACCTTTCCCACGGCGGCTGCCCCTATGCCAATGCTATTCGTTTTCGCTCTCCTGACGGCTGTGGTTGGTCTCATCCCTCTTGCGCTCCTAATAGCGTTTATCCTCCGGGTAGCAACAGTGGCCCAGCATATCGCCTCAATCACCCCATTCATGACGTAGCAACAACCGTGACTGGAATTGATTTCGTCGCCGCACGGGAGGACGAGTTAGTTGTATCACGCTTACCAAGAGAGAAGATCTCAGTTGGTAATATCGCGGATTTCGATCAGTAAGCACACGCAGTTGCCGTTCAGTACAGGTCAAGTAGGTAACGAAGCCGCAATTGATATCACAGACACCCGTCAAAAACACTGCGCTGAATACAGAGGATGAGTTCAGCAGTCCGATATCGATTATTTCGCGACAACACCAGTGAACCAGCCGCACACTACAGGTGAAGCACATACCGTTCAGTACAGGATGCACATATACCGATCAGCATGGGGAAGCGAAGAAGCAATACACCAAATTTCTGGGGGACAGAAATTATCCTCTGTACAGTTCCTTTACCAGATAATGGTACTTAGAGATGGTTGAGGGATCTTCACGGGAAGGTAAAGGATATGACATCCTCCTTATCGAATCAGACCCCGATAGTATCTCACCTTTCATCGACTCGTTCAAGATGACTAAAGTCACGAATAGAGTAACAACTGTCTCCAGTGGCGATGAAGCGTTCAATTTCATCAACCGATGCGACGCATACGAGGACGCTTCACGACCCGATCTTGTTTTTCTGGATCTCCATCTCCCCAGCACTGACGGCCTCGAGATCCTTGCCGAGATAAAGAATCACACTGAGTTAAAACGGATACCTGTAATCGTACTAACGAGGTCAGACGAAGCGGAGGAGGTTGCTCAAACGTACGATCTCCACGCGAACGCTTATGTTCGAAAACCAGAGTCACCGGAACGTTTTGAGCGACTCGCACAAGCGATTGAAGATTTCTGGCTCGATCACGTTATACTCCCTCCAAAAAAATAGGACCTCGTAGTTGCCGTCCCTATTGCACACTTCCAATAGCCGGTAACTTCGATGTCATGTGAGATAGTTATCGAAGCTACCAGCATTCATTCTATTCAAATTAGTGATCGAACAGAAAGCAATCCTAACTGGGTAGGTCTCACAGAGAAGTCGATAGCTGGCTCAAAGCGAGATATGCAAAGTGCACAGGATGCTAACCGAATCGTAGCCATCTATACTGATTGCAGTTCGTCATACGCTGCTCGTCTCTGGCCAGATGGGAAAATCCGATTGATTGGAACCGGTGCTGACTGTCCCTGTGGCGGAACCGAATTTCGACAAGTTCGGTGATGAGTACGGACTGTTCAGTACGCAAGTGTAGTGAACGGATAGTTCCCTCCAGAGTGGGTGAACAGAACGGCAGGCGGATCGGTCTCTGACATCCTCTGGAACACGCAAGATGGGCAGTCCACTCGAGATCACGCGAGGAAGACACCAGATTTGACCCTGTTGAAATCCTATTCTTCAGACGAGATGTTGTCTGAAACAGCTGTTACACAGAGGACAAGTAGGTGACGGAGCAGCGACCGTTTTGAATTAGAAAGGGTAATTCACCAATAGTTTATCAAGTGTTGTCTGTGTTAGATTTATAAGCAAGGGGATGATGATTTTGCTTGCAATGTCACCCGGCGCTGATCGGGATACAGACGTAAATTCCCACTCAACCATCCTGCTTGTAGAGGATAATCCGGGTGACGCGCGTCTCGTCAAGGAGGTGAGCGAGGACTTGGGACTCGCAGACTTACTTTCTATTGTTACAACTGGATCGGACGCGCTTGATTTCGTGAATCAGCGTGGCGAGTACACTGATGCTCCATCAACGAACCTCATCATCCTCGACTGGCATCTTCCAGACATGGCTGGTGAAGTAGTTTTGGAGGAAATGAACAGTGACCCTGCCCACAATCACATTCCCGTAATTGTAACAACTGGTTCAGTACCCAAACAAGAAGTCCGCAAAATATATAAACAAAATGCAAACGGCTGTCTAATGAAGCCTGGAGACCCCGAGGAACTCAAGAAAATAATCCAAGCGTTCGAAACTTTCTGGTTATCAGTTGCTCGACTCCCTCGTGCTGATACTGAAGAGCAATAATAGCAGCTAACGGTCAATCTCTTCTATAAAATGATTTGATATGGTCGAATGAATCCAACACTCAGTTCGCACCTGTAGTTATCGCGAACACGAAGTGCCGCCGTCCCTGTCGACGAACCCGATCGATCCTGCAACGGCTCTCGGAGCAGTTGGACGTCGCGTATGACGGCCTTGAGTACGATCCGGACAATGGTGAGTATCTGAAACCCCACGGCGCACGCCGTGGAATCGGCCACGAACTGTACAAAAAGGGCCACGCGGAGGTCGCACAGAAATCGCTCCGGCGCACGTCAATGGACGTCACCGACGAGTCCTACCAGGACATTCAGGCCAGTGAGATGGCGCAGGCTGTCGACGAGATCCTCGAGAACGGCGGCGATTGATCTGGCCTACGAACAAGACAGGATAATCTACTAAATTAGATGTATCGTAGGCTCCATCCGATCTAGGGCATCGCATCTCTCTTCTACTGGCACGGCATCACACCGCATTGTAGTCTGCTCGCCCAGTTAGTTTAGCTATGTCACTCGCAGACCTGCTCAGCGAGTGCTACGCGGCGGAATTTGATGAATCGTGGGAGCGGGAACGGACGGTGACGCCCGTCTGGGCGTTCGCCGTCCGGCTCCACGCGACCGGTTGTTCGCTTCGAGAAACACAAGTGATTCTTCGCTTGCTCGGCGTTGAACGGTCTCATCAAGCAATCTAGCAGTGGGTACATTGGCTGGCTGACAGCGTTCCAGACCCGCCGACGGCGCAGCCGTCGTGGGTCGCTATTGATGAGACCGCTGTCAAGATCAATGGCGACTGATCTTGGGTATATGCTGCAATCGGCCTAGACTCGCGGTTGATTCTTGATGTCGCAGTCATACACAAACTCCGACATTCAAATCCACCAATTCCAGCCCAAAATGAGAGTAGCTAGATCTCTATCCGAGCTATCTTAGATTCCTTGTAGTACTCCGTCGTCTCGGAAAGTTTCTTGCGCGGTGAAGGGTCCGAACAACGGCAGCGAATCCAGCCATTGCCGAGTGGCTGGTACGAGTCGAACCGTTCTACTTCACCATCCTCCAAGAGAATCGTCACCATTGTCAGATATCTGGGACGACCCCTGCGCCATGGTACATCAACCGCTGATCACGACACTTCGAGCAGGCGTGCAAGATCCCATCGGTCTCCCCGAACACACGACTGTACCGATCTGAATGATGTGCGCCACAATTCCGACAGTTGCTACTCATCGTGCCCCTCTTCGGGAACACACGTCGCACGCGCTCGAGCGATCTCGAATGTCTCGAGTTCGGTCGTACAGGCGCATCACGTCGTACTCGAGATCCGGATCGTCGTGAGGTGTACGGACAGCGCTCGGGATGATCGTTGGCCGGTCGAACGTCGATCCCGCCGCAGCCGTAGGTATGCATTCGGAGTTCCGAGGTATCTATGCTCATAGTAGCATCCCCGCGAATTTCGACCGGAGTGTCTCCCGAGTCTCACCGACTCGCCAGCTACGGATCAACGGGTGCAACACGCGGTCGTAGCCCTCGAATACGGCGCGTAGCGGCACATCATGGCCTTCGAATGTCGCATGAGTCCGGGCGAGTTGGCAGTCGAACTTCCAGAGTGTTCCGCTAATCGCTCCATCCGGTTTGGAAGGACGCTCGAGGCCGCGGGCATCACTTTCTTTCACGCCGAACCCCCTGAGTCACGACGCTGTTTTCTCGTGTCTACTGAGCGATCTTCTGTTACTACTGCTGTAACAAGGAGTCTGGTTACTACTGTTGTCCTCACAGCATGCTTTTCTGTGGTGTAAGTCAATTCAGAGGAAATGAAGGGTAGGGAACGCACTCGACTCGTGGCAGCGTGCGAAGACTGCGGGTCGATGTATGCGGCTTTCAAGCTTCCAAACGGAGATATACGACCAATCGGGAATCGGAAGGGGTGTGCATCCTGTGGTGGAACAGTGTTCAAGCCGCTCCCAGCGTTCTCGGACGAAACTGGAGAAGCGAACGCTGACTGAATAGTCCACTGTCGATATGAATGGGGTAGTAGATACAACCCCTCTCTACACTCGGTTCCAGCCCCTCCCATAGAGTGGCGGTCATCAACCGAGTCACTGGCCCAATCACGAGATGGTTCGATGATCACCATCCCTTCATCACCGACAGTACGTTCAGTACCGCCCGTAGAGTGTGTGTTTCCGCTCACGCTGACCCCACCCATAAACTCCGCAAGTCCAGTCCGTGGCTGCCGTCGCCACTGCCACTCAGGATAGTGGACCCCTATCATCCCGACCCAGAACATCTCCCAAAAGTCGGCCTTGTACGGCTCGATCGCCTGCCAGTACTGGACCTCGACCAGCCCCTCCTCAACTCGACGGTGCTCCTCACGTTCCCAGCCGTCGCGACGGATCATCGACTGGAAGCGCTCAGCAGCGTCACACGATACCGCAAATCCACTCAGTTAGGCGAGAACCAGGTTATTAGCGGATCTGGCTTACGATGACGATAGTTGGAGGAGTATGGAATCCCGTGACGATGGAGAGTGCAGTTGCAAGAATCTCAGTTCTGCCGAAGTCTGTACTATTGCACCTTCTGAGTGATCAGAGGTCGACGTACTGATCTTCCCACTCTCGACGAGCCTCAAATTCCCGCTGGCCGCGTCTGGTGATACTGTATACGTTTGTTCTCTGATCCTTCTCACCTTTCTCAACCAATCCTTTATCAACAAGGGTATCCAGATTCGGATACAGTCGGCCATGGTGAATCTCTTTCTCGTAGTAATTCTCCAGTTCTTCTTTGATGGCAAGGCCGTGAGGCTTGTCAAACCCAGCGACAGCGTACAGCAGGTCTCGCTGGAATCCAGTTAAATCGTACATGATATCTGTTCTATTAGGATCCTTATCCAAAATAGCTCCGTTATCACTATCGATCTATCATCCCTCGAGCCTGGTCACAAGGCAGCGGCAACGGACGGACGACCGGTGCCCGAATGGACAGGATCGTGGCGAACGCCTAGCACCACACCGTGGCCGCCGTTGCTGGCGACCGGTGGACAGTCGACCTGGAACAGAGCTCGCAATTGACAGTCCCTGCTGCTGTAGAGTTCAAGCATGAACTCGAGTTCAGTGATACACTGGAATATATGATGGCGGAGAAAAGTTCCCATACCTCTCTGTGACTACCCGACAAACGGTAAGTACAGGTGAGGAACCGAACGATTCACATCAAACGGATATGATGTTGTCATATGTCCGACCGCACCGACCGATTACTCGCTGTTCTCGTCATACTAATGGCCTTGCTGGTCGTGTCTCAAACAACCGTTGTTCCACGAAATCAACTTCTGGGTACGATAGGGCTTCTAGTCGGGATCGTCGCTATTGTGTACGCACTCACGGAACTAGTGCAAGCGTTCTAAACCTGTCGTTTGAACCGATAAGTTCGCAACAGACTGGGTGAAAAGAACGGCAGGCGGATCGTTCTCTGACACCCTCTGGAACACGCACGATGGACAGTCACTTGTTGTTGCTCGAGTTCAGTGATATGCTGATCGTAAGGGCTGACAGTCCACTCGGCTGGAAGCCGCCGGAGTCCAGGACATGCTGGTTGCCAGAACTGACAGTCCCCCTGTCGCGTGTTGGCTGACACGGCGCCGTGTCGCTCGTGGATGGTCCTACTGAACTGGAGCTCGCAAGTGACAGTCCCCTACTGCTGTCGAGTTTAATCTTGAACTCGAGTCCACGTGAGCTGTTGCTGGAAGCGCAGTGTTTCGCACAAGACAGAACCTAACTAGTGCAGTCACGGTGGCACCCAGATGGGGCGTCGATACTGGCACCTCACTGGTGCTCTCGTGCTGTTTACATTGGTCTCCCTCCGTCTCATCACACCAGCACCCTAGTCGTGCGTGGGACGGTTGGCACCCCGGCAGTGCATCACGACGAGGTGAATTAACTTGTGTCACTCACGTTGGCACCCAAGATGCCGGTCCCACCGGCTGGCACCCCACGCTGACGCTGTGTGTCTTTGTCGGCCTATTCGGCGACAGAGGACTGTCCAGCCCTATCGAAATCATATTCTTCAGATGTGATGTTGTCTGAAACAGCTGTTACAGAGAGATGCGAACTGATCACTCAATTTCTAACTGGCCGCTCTCGCCGTCTCCCTCACCGCCGTTCTCCTCCCATTCGAGTTCGAACTCGATACTCAATTCACCGGGACCGTCCGTCGGTCCTTCGCGTTCGGCTTTGACCTCAAACGTCGGGCGGGCTGGCGGTTCCATCGTCACGGATTCGGAACCTGATTTTAGTGTGACCGCATCACCTTGTTCAAGCTTCTCAGCAACACTGTGAAGATACGATGCGATTTCTTCTCGAGTCTGGCTGCTCTCTGATTTGAACAGAACTTCTTCGGGCATACAGAGTAACAATGTACTGCCTGCACCGATAAGTGAACCCCCTGTATTTATCGCTGAGGGTGTTAAACCTGTCTCCAGTTAAGGGATTCAACAGAGCCGACTGTCCTCGGTTGTCTTACAGCCACGCTGTCGCTATCGTTACGTGGTCTCCGGAATCCCACTGCTCGAGTTCACGTGTTCGCAGTGTCTCGCTGTTCTGGATGGCGGCGCTGTCGGCGCTCTCGGTGCTGACTGTCCTGCTGGGCGATACACTCTGCTCTCCGGGCCGCTGCTCGCATTGCTGGACTGTCCCTCTTCCCCTTTCGTCTCTGCGTCTTTCTGCTCTGGGTCCGGCACGCCCTGACTGTCCCACAGTCTCATTCCAGCTGTCTTCCTCGCCGTCGCTCTCGAGTGGACTGTCCCACTGCTGGCTGTTCCCTACTCTGGATACCTGGTGCTCACTCGAGTTTCTGACGGCTCTGTGCGCCCGCTGGGGTGCCCCTGTTCGCGTCATCTCGTCCTCCCTCTCTACTGCGATCTATTCGGGTGCCACCTCTGCTGTTGCACTCGTCGGAAGTACGACAAAGTAGAATAACTGACCAGTCCCGACACTCTCGCTTTTGAACTCGTGGCGTGATTCGTTCCACTCGTGTCGGACTCTGTCTGCTTAGGTAGCGCTCTCGTCGCGTTGCTCGAGAGACTGATACATTCTGATTTCTTGTTTCGCCCGGCCTATGTCCCGCCGACGGTTGATTCCCATTCTATGTATTCGGTTGTAGGGATAAAAGGCGATAATTCTATCACTCTATGGCCCGTTATCACTCCCATGGCCGACTCTCAAGAAAGCGAGGAGTCCGTGTCGTTCGATCAGCTTGGCGATCACCGCCGATCGATCCTCGAGACGGTCCGTGGCCTCGGCGGAGAAGCTAACGCAGCAGAGATCCGCCAGCGGACCGACGTCCCTGAGGGTAGCTTTGGCTGGCACTTCGGAAAGCTTGAGGAGTGGTCTCTCTTGGAGGACGTCGGTCGCCAGAACGTTGGCGGAGGAGATGATGCGATTGTGTGGTCTCTGACAGACGCCGGTGCTGACCTCCTTGAGAGGATCGACGTTGAGGAAGGACGCGAGGATCGACCGCAGACCTTCGAGGGACTGAACAACCGAATCGACGAACTCGAGACCGACCTCGAGGCGATAAAGACCGAGTTTAATCGTATGGCTGATATCGTCGAAGATCATCATGACCGCTTAGAATCGCTCTAGTAAGCCGCTCTCGCCGCCATTCTGATCCACCGACTGTTCCCCGTCGTCCGTGTCGTCCTGGAACTCGTCGGCGGTGTCGTCGCTGTCATCCTGGCCGTCACGATCGTCACGACCGAGACTCGAGAGCGGGACGGTCATCCCGTCAACGTAGACCTTGAGGTCGTCAGCGGACAGCGTTTCGTCCTCGTCGGGCGTCGGCACCACGACGATGTACCAGTCCTTGCCGGGCTCCGGGATCTCGCCATCGAACTCGAACTCGGGGATGATCGGTGTCTTGATCATCCGCATGTCGTCGCCAGCCTGATCGCCGACGGCAGGATAGCGATCGACGTCGGTAAAGACACTTTTGGCGTCGGGGAACCGAGCGTGCACTTCGCCGGCGCCGTCTCGGAGGATGATCTCGTCGGTGGTTTCGTCGCGGACCCAGACGTCTTCGCGAGCGCCGGGACGATACACTCTTTCCCCGTCAATACTCAGGGGTCGAAGGTTGTAGAACCGAGTTTCTCCGGAAACGGAGTGTTGCTCTCGAGCGCCTCGTGGCTCCTCGGCCAGCGTTTTCCAGACGTTCTCGGCGACATCCTCTCGGCAGACGAATAGACACGTCTTGCCCTCGCTGAACGCACTCGCAAGGTTGCGGACGGTCTGTCCCTGTTTCGTCGATCCCGTGCTCTTCTCGGCCTCGAGAACGGCCTCTCGGCCACCAGTGAGAGCGTCGACCGTCGGATACTCTTCGCGGAACTCCTCGAGCGCTTCGGCGATCGCCACTGGATCAGCGTCACTGTCGACCTCGAGCAGCGGCATCGGATCAAGCGTCCCATCTGGAAGTCTCTTGGTGCCCTCGCCTTGCTGGGCGATTGCCACGTCGGCACCGAGCTCGTTGAACGCGGGGTACGCGTCCTGCAGAACGAGCGCGTGCAGTGCGCCACCGGAACTCTCGTCGTCGCCTACGTCCTGGATGGCCGATACAGTCTCGTTGCCGACGGACAGCCACAGCGCACCGTCTCGCTCGGTCTCTGAGAGCATCGACTCGGGGATCGGCTGCAGAACGTTCCGCCAGAGACGTTCTCGGCTGTCTGTCCGAGTCTCGTCATGTGCCGGGAGCACGGCCCGAATCGCGTCCTCGCACTCCTCGAGTGGGATCGAGAGGTCATCCCGGTCCGACCGGAGTGCTTCGTCATGGACGGCCTTGCAGACGTCTCCTTGCGTGCTCTCGTCGGTAAGGAGATCGACCCCCGACTCGGCGAGTCCACCAAACGGCAGCTCGCGCTGAATCTGTTCGTCAGTGAGTGGCTGCTCGCCGTACCGCTCGAGACTGTCGGAGATAATCTCGTCGACGGCGTCTTTGTCCCGGAGCGGCGGGTAGGGCGCGAACGCCGAGAGTTTCAGCGGCCTTGAGTACTCGCCGCCGCCGGTTGGGAGTCGAGTCCACACCTTGTACTGCTCTGTTTGTATGAGGTCTTCTGGATTGTACCCCTTGAACCGGTCTGTCAAGATTCTCGCGTCATCGGCGTCGTTCGCCTTGAATGTGACCAGATTGTCAGCGTTATTCTTGAACGGCTTCAACACGCTCTCGTCGAGTTGTGACGGGTATTGGACGGCAGCAGTGACGCTCAGGTTCATCGATCGCGCTCTCGCGAGCATCGATTTGATATCAAGCTGCTCACTGGCGATGTCGTCGAACTCGTCGGCAAATATGAAGTAGGGATCCGGGTCCATCGTCTCGTACGACCGGTTTTGCACTGCTGACCAAATCCCACGCATCGCGGCGAGTGTCGTCAGTCGTTTCACGTCTGTACTGTCGACAGGCGTGCGAAGGACGACAATCCGGTCCTCGTCGATGAGGGCACGCCAGTCGATCGTTGACTCTCGCCGGGCAATGATCCGACGCACGACGCCGTTCTCAACCCACGCTTTCACGCGCTTCATGAGCGGACGGAGTTGTTCCTCGTCCATTTCGGCGACTTGCTCGAGGAACTCGCCGACGTATGGATCGGGACACTCCTCAGCGAACGTCTCCCGTCGCTCCTGGTTCAAGAGGATGAAATAGAAGTCAATGACGCCGTAGTTGGGCCGCTCCGGGTCGGCGTTCGCCTTCATCATGGCTCGAGCCATCGATTCGGTCACTGACTCCATCGTCGCGTGGAGTTCGCCTTTCGCGGCTAACGCGGCTTTCAGGTTCTCGAGTCGGCTTTCAATTCCCGTCTCGAGTTCAACTTCACTGTCTGTATCTGGGACATCAAGCAGGTTCAGACCGATCTCCTGGTCTTTCTCGGTCCCCGGCTCAATCCAAACCACGTCATCGAGCCGATGTTCTGGGAGTTTCCGGAGTAGTTCCCGTGAGTCCTTGCCCTTGGGATCGAAGTACGCGAACCCGTGTCCAGAGTACGCCAACTGGATCATCCAGTTGAGTAGTTCCGTCGTTTTGCCGGCGCCAGAGACGCCAGCTACCCAGAGGTGTTGGGCAAGTGACCCGAACGGAATTCCGGCCTCGCGGAACCCTTCTTGCGGATCTTCGGTGTATCCGACCCACAAGTCCTTCTCTGGATTGCTGTGGCCCTCCTCGAGAATCCGACGGACAGCAGGGCCGGCGACGACGCCTTCCGCTTCGGTCTCTGTGATGGCCTCGACGCCGCCGATACGTTCCACACCAGTCGGCGTGATATCGTACGTCTCCCCCGTGACGGTCGTCTCGTCGTCCTGGATGTCCTCGTTCTCGTCGCTGTCGTCAGTAGAGCTTGATCCAAACAGCTTCATCGAGTCTCACTCTTGTTCGAGTCCGCAGGAACACGCGAGCCCTCTTGCGTATGTTTCCAGTCGATCCGTGGCGTCTCGATCTCCTCGTTCGGGATGTGTGCAGCGCTGGCGAGTTCGTCGACGGTCAAGATCATCTCCCGATCGGACCATGCCCTCGAGTGGACGTCGTTGATCAGCGTCCGGGCATCAGAGACCGACTCGGCGACGAATCCTTGCTCCGTCGTCGCGTTGTAGTACTTCACGAACATCCCCGCCACCCCTCGAGCGCGAGCTTCGGCCTCGGTCTGGTTTGGAGAGGCCGCGAGAACGCGGATATTCGTGCTAAAGGCCTGTTGCCCGCGCTGTTGCTCGACAATCTTCGCCGACTGTTTCTCTTTCGAGGATGCGTCCCGAACGCGGGGATTGATCCAGCCCTTCACGTGACCGTCGCGAAGGCCCTCGGCGACATCATCGACGGATTCGCCGTGCCATCCGCCGTCGGTCCAATTCGCCGGCTCCGGGCGGAATGCGACCTGGACGACGACGGCCGTCTCCTCGGTCGAGAGCATCTCGCTGGTGATCTCGCCGTAGGGGTCGCGCTCGAACCCCTCGCCGTCGCGGAAGTGATGAATCGGATAGTAGTAGTGTCGCGCAAGGCTCAGGCGAGCACCGGCGACGTACTCACCTGCCTCGAGCGGCGGGAAGCCCTCGCCGCCGGCCTCGAAAACGGCGCTGTTGGCGTAGTTGTTGCCGACGCGCCGGCGGAACTTGTCGGCCGCGGCCTCGTTCGCGGCATGCATGAAGAACCGAATGCGCTCGCCGTCGAACCAGAGTTCGTACGTGTGCGAGTCGCTCGTGTTCTTGCCACGGAAGTTGGTCGTTACGTCGTGGACCGACTGGAGCAGGCCTGCAGCGTCGACCATACCCTGGTTCTCGGCATGTGGTTGGATCTGCAGGAGGACACCAGGTGTCTCGTCTGCGGTCTGTGTGTGCGAACTCGTGAGCCGTGTCGAGGCGTAGTTCGATGGATTCGGATCTGAGGCATTGTCACCGAACAGCCGAGAAAGAAGTGACATTACGCCGTCACCTCCCCATACTCAGCGCGAATGTGCTCCTCCAGGCTCACGTCGCTCTCGGGCTCATACGTCAATACGGCCGTCTCGAAGTCTGATGCCCGAATTCGAGTCCGGAACCACCCCTCAATCGCATTGAAGTTGATCAAGGCCTCAGAGTACCCCTGTCCCGAGTCGCCTCGAGTGGCCCGCTTCTTGATGAACTCATACTGCTGGTCATTGAAATCGAAGAGTTCGGCGGTCTCGGGATCGAGGTCCGTCTGTGTGAACTGGATCGTCGTTGCCTGCTTGCGGATCGTGTCTTTGTGGTCGTCCTCGTCCTCACTGGAGACGAACTCCGCGGGTGACTGACTGGCGAACCAGACGCCAGCCTCGTAGTGTCTCCAGTGACGGGCCGCCCGCTGCAGCCACTCGACAGTCTCCTCAGACTCGAGCAGGTAATGGGCCTCGTCGATCAGGAACAGCGTCTCTCCGGGTGCGTTCTGGACAGCCTCATAGACTCTGTCGAGCATCAGCTGCAGCATGACGGACTTGCCGACCGCGCCCTCGTTCTCCATCTGTTGCAGATCCAGGTAGGAGACGCCGCCGGGCGTGATCTCGGCACTGCCCGTCCCGGCGAGTTCGGAGTACTCACGACCTTCCTGGAAGCCAGAGAGCTTGCGGAGTAGCGTCGCCGCGTTGCTCTCGATCTCGGTGACCTCCATTGTCGACTCGGAGAGCGCAGGGCCTTCGGGATTGTTCGCAATCTCGCGAAGTGTGTCGATGTAGTCAGCCATCGTCGGGCTCTCGAGGCCGTGCGTCGAGTAGTCGTCCGGCTTGATCCCTGCCTTCCGGTAGGTCTCGTATGCCGTCTCCTTGATCAGTGTCGTGTACTCGCCGGCGTCGACACCCTGCTCGCGGAGTACACCCGAGATGAATGCGTTGACACCGTCGATCTTCATCCCGAATGGGTCGATCCCGGTCTGACGAACGCGCTCGGGCGTCTCGGAGATATTCAGCGGATTGATGGAGTCCTTGCCGCCGAGAACGACGTGCGTCCCGTTCAGTAGTTCGACGATCCCAGCGAAGTCACCGAAGGTATCGCACAGCACGACCGTTCGATCGTCCTCAGCGAGATACCAGCGGACGATTTTCTGTAAGGTGGAGAACGACTTCCCGGAGCCGGAGTCGCCAATAAACAGCGCGTGTGCGGGGCCACCAACGCCGGCCGGATCCGCCGAGACCTCGCTTCCATCCTGCAGTTTACGGCCCCACTCGACGCCGTTCTCGTGACGAATCTCGGCCGAGAGTCCCGGGAATGCAGCGCCAAGGACGCCGCCCAAGACCATCGTATAACGGTCGCGATGGCTGACGTCATCGTATACGTCAGGCGCGGTCGGACTCCCGGAGACGTAGAGGTCGCGCTGTCGCGTATCGGGCGAGAGTAGCGTGAGGCTCGCGGGCGTTGACTCGGCGACGTCGCGGATGTCCTCACACTGATCCTCGAGCGCCCGGCGCTTCTCGACGTCGAAGTTGAGATCGTCCGAGGTCGCGCCGTTCTCAATCGTCTTCTCTGCCCGCTCGAGTGCGGCTCTCGTCCCGGCGCGAACAGTGATGTAGCCGTTGAGGTCCCACGGACGAACGGACGTGTTATGGAGGAGCTTGTACGCCTGTACGTACGCCTCCATGTCGTCACCGACCGTCATCGCCGAGATATCGGTCGCCTCCTCTCGCTCCTCGATATCGGCGTCGATCTCGGCAATCGCGTGCTCGAGTTCGTACTCGGTATCCTCTTTGTCCCGTGCTTGGGCGTGGAGCGCCACGTCGACGTCGACGCCGCTCATCGTCACAAGACCCTGCAAGAATCCAGGATCGGGTTCGACCGGCCACTCGGCTATCCAGTAGGTTCTGCAGTATTGATCGCCGACGCGGATGTGATCAGAGTCGATGTCATAGCTTGGCGCCGAGAGGATCTCCTCGAGCCGTCCCTCTCGAATCTCGGTCACGTCATCGAAGTTGTGATCGACGCCAGACCAATAGCGGCTGTGGAGGAGTGCGTTTTCGGCCGGACCAACGCGTTCGACCTCGACGCCGGTCACAGCGCCGAAGACTGTCGCAACACGCTCGAGACGCTTCTCGAGGGCAGCAGACATCCGACTATACCACTCCTCGTCGTCGACACCGGCATCAGAGCCGGAGCCGAAGACTTCCTTAATCCCGTCGAGAACAGATGCGGACATATCGAGGCCGGTTGTGTCGACATCCTCACTGTCGACCTCGACAACGACGTAATGACGCCACTGCTTCGCGTCCCAGCGTGGTGCCTCGCTTCCCTCATACCAGTCGGCGACGTCGTGCAAAAGTTCGCGAGCACCAGCCCAGTCGTCGCCGGCGAGGTGCTCCGAGAACGCGGCCTCACGGTACTTGCCGACCACTTCCGAGGGATCGAACTCGGTCGTCGTCGAATAGTATCGAAAGCCGTGCTCGAGTGTCTCGTCGATCCGGGTCGAGAGTGACGAGAGGACTGCCTGTAGCTCGTCGCGTGTCTCGGTGTCCGTATTCCGTGGCTCGATCCGAAGCAAGCCAACCATCCGCCCATCAGTCATGACCGCCGCGCCGTCACGGCGAATCTTCCGGACGCCATGCACGAGGTCGTCAGCGGCGTCCTCTTGGGGGATCGGATGCTGTCGTTTCTGCCGGAAGTAGCGAACGGGGGAGCGCATTTTGTCGAGTCCAGTCGTGGTGTCGTCAGCCCGACTCGCAAATACCGGGCCGATTGCCGCCGCCGGCAGCCCGATTGCCGTGAGCGGAATGATGAGGTCGTCCGCTCCCACGGTCAGCGCGCCGATCGCCCCGCCGAGAGCGACGAATCCCGGTGTGCCGTACCAGAGGTCTCGAGCTCGGTAGTCGCCGATTTTCATTCCGGATTCCACGTACGGGAGCGTGATCTGAGACGGGTCTATTTCATCACTACCATCCATAGTATGTATTATACTACAGTATGAATAATAATATTTGTTGGGATTCGTAGTGCAGAACGAAGCCGAAAAAGAGCGAATTACTGGAAGCCGCGGTCTCGATCTCGCTCAAACTGCTCTCGAGTGCGGCTGCCATCGGTCGAGTAACGTCCCGTGCTGTCCGACGACTGTATCGATCCTACCTGGCCGATACTCCGGCGCGAGGCCGATGAGACACCCGGAGAGTCGCTTGAGTGTGGCGTTCCGGTCGTGGTGTCCGTATTCGAGCCGCGCCACTTCTCGACGCGTTCTTTGACGTGACCGACGCGCTCGCTCGCACTCTGCGCGTGTTCCTTACCCTTGCGCGGGCTCATGGAACTCATTCCGAGGCCGACGTTGGCGGCTCGGTCGGCTGTCTGCAGCGCCGACCACGGGAGATAAACGCCGACGAATCCGAGTCCAACGGTCGTCGCAATCAGTCCGATAACCGGCCCCGAGACTCCCGCATCCCACGGGAGTAAGTACAATAACCGCAAGAACATTGCCTGCGTGATATTGACGCCGATTAGGAGCCCGAACAGCCAGACGACGAAGTTGCCGAGGCTTGCGACCGTCCCCTCGCCGTACGCCTTGCAGCCCCATGCAACCGGCCAGAAGGCCACACACAGATGGATCAAGACGTGTTGCGCGATTATCGCGAACAGCCCAAGGACAATCACGCCGGCGTAGGCATAGAGCAAGATGAACGCCAATATCCCGCCTGACAGGATTTTTCCCATCCCAGCAGGTGTCCCGAGTAACTCCTCGCCGCCCGGAGCGAACGCGGCCGACGCCTGACCTCCGAAGTGCAAGAGAAAGCCGGTCACTTGCCACGTCAAGATGATCATCACGAACGCAATGAGCGCGGTCCGTAACTTCTGGCGTCGGCGCAACGGATCGTTGTGCCGAAACGCGAGCGTCGCAGCGCCACCGACGAGAACGACGCCGAGGCTCGTCGTCCACATCGTCATCTCCCATATCCCTGGCCACCAGCCGTTTTGCGGGTTCGTCCACGAGGTCGGATCGTCGTGTGTTCCCGGTGCCGGGACGTTCGCGATGATCGCGTTTACGAAGTTGAGGCCAGCCGTCACGGCTCCGGCGCCCATGTTCATCATCCACTCGAGGGCGCCATTCAGCCACGAATACGGATTGAATGTCCCACCGAGAAGACCGCCACCTTCGTCCTCCGACTCGACCTCGAGTGTCTCGTTTCCGAGCGTCACGTTTCCAGACGCCTGGTTGCCAAAGGACTCGTTGTTGTACGTGCTGTTTCCGAGTTCGTCCTCGGGCTGGTCCATCTGTGCGGCCACCCCGATCGGGACGATCGCCGTGATCAAGAGGAGGACAACTGCAACGCGAGCGATACCAGCCGCTCGTCGATCCTGTGTGTCTGAAAGCATTGATACTCTCCATCAAACCACCCGCTTAGAACGGGACACCAGTCACGGCCATGCCAACAATACTACTCCACTCGATGCACGAGAACGCGCCGATGCCGACGCGGTCAAGCGCCATTCCGAAGATCGCTGGGAAGAACGCCCCAATTGCGGTAATCCCCGCGCCCATCATCTTCTCGCGGCCCTCACGCTTCTTCTCGCTCCGGCCCTGCCCCAGGTCTTTGAATGCCATCGTTCCCCGGAAGGCGGCGAGTAGGAGTAGCAACACGACCGCAGCACCGAGTCCGAGACCGACGAGCTCGCCGAGCCCAGATTGACACATCATCCCCGCTGCCTCGCTGGCCTGCTGTGCCATTGCCGTCCCAATAGTGAGATTCACCGCCGTGACTGTCACAACTGCCCGCCGAATGGGCGATGAGAACAGTATTTCGCGAAGGTTCTGGAATCCGCGGCGCGCCTGTCGAAGCGTACTCGTCACACCGTTCTTTTCCTCCTCAGTCGTCTCGTTTTGTGACATCTACAAACCATACTACGATACGTTTTCTAATTAATTTTTGGATTAGTAGAATGATTTATAGTATATATAGCGCTACGAACCCTAGAAATAATGGTCCACAATCCGTAGGATAAAGTGATGGCGTCGCAATATCCAGCAAATATGGAAGTCGACGAGACCGACGAGATCCTCCTTGATATGCTCGCAGAAGGGCGATGTACGCAGGGGTACCTCGTCACCGAGACCGACCTCCCGCGGTACAAAATCCACGAACGACTGAAGATGTACGGGAAAATGGGGTATGCGAAAAACCTCCACGAGAACACTGCGCTGTGGGAGCTCGTTAAGGACCCGCGAGAGGAAAGTGATGACGGCTGACGATCCCGCCCGAGAGGCAGCGAAAGGGCACGCGAACGCGATATGGAACCTGATTCGAGCCATGCCTGGCGGAATGGCTCGAATGTTTGGCCCCGTGTTCCTCTGGGCGATGGCTCGGCCCGTGCTTATCGGTGTCATCGGCACCCCATCGTTCGGGCAGGTGGCGTTCGTGATCTTCGCCGCGTCGGTCTACTGGGCGCACTTACACACTCTGCGGTTCAAAGGCCGCTAACGTCTGATATTCGTGCCGTATCCGCTGTCGAGAGAAGGAGGAGCTAGTCGAGTACGTCGAGGAGCAGCGCCAGATTGAGAACTATCGCGCACGCCGCGAGCGCAAAGCGACACTCGGACAGCGACACAAGTGGGGATTCACCGGCATCTCTGTCGACGATTTCGAGGAGTGACGGCTTAACCAACGATCGGGGGTATCATCGGCAGCTGTTGGTTAACTAGGACCGGCAAGGATTTTCCCGAGTCGATCGGTAGATCGCTACATGAGCGATAACGTTACCGAGACGCATGAGTGTCTGTCTCCCGATTGCTCGAGGACGTTCGGCACGATTCCCGAGCTAACCGAACACATCAACACTGAGCACGCCGGTGAGTACCAGCGCGACGACTGGCCCGATACCGAAATCGGCCGACAGTCACGCCGCGCTCGTGACGAGGAAAACGACGACGGGAACAACGAAAAATAGCAAGAGAAGATCGGTCGCTTGTACTTCTCGACATTATCTTCTCGGTCGTTTCGCAGCATCTACACACCCTCATCCGATTCCTCGATATTCTTGCTCGCCATTCCGGTCGGAACGTCGATGTCCCATTCGTCTTCGATACGCTGCGCGACCTCGAGCATCATTCCGCTCTGGTTGATCGAAACGCGTGGATTCGTACATGCAGTGCGACCTCGAACTTTTCCCTTATTTCGAATTATATTAGCAATTGACCGACAAAGGCCCTGTTTCAATGGGATTCTCTTCAAGGTTCCCAGAAATTGTTGCATTTAGCCCCTGCTCGTCGAAGTTTAGCGTCTGGGATCTATGATCCTCATTATCAACTATTAAAATCGCATTTTTGCAGCTGATACTGCAACGTCATCGTCTCTGAGTCTTGCGGTTTCCCTTATCTAGACAGTGCCACCTTACTCCATCTCACCGTCAAAACCTGAACCTTGTTATCAGCCTTCTTTGTCTCGATCTCCACGTCGATCTGCAAAAAAGTGAAATACGAATTAGATAATCTTATTCTTTAACTCCACGCAAGGCTTTTCTCTTGATGTAGTTGATAAATTTGTCTGTTTCAGTGACAGGATCGGGAGTCTTGCCGTTACCGTAGCTGTTCTTGCCGTTGTCGTGGCCGTTGCCGTTACCGTCGCCGTGGCCGTTCTTCCCGTTACCGTTGCCGTAGCCGTTCTTGCCGTTGCCGTTTCCATGGCCGTTCTTCCCGTTACCGTTGCCGTAGCCGTTCTTGCCGTTGCCGTTTCCGTGGCCGTTCTTCCCGTTACCGTTGCCGTAACCGTTCTTGCCGTTTCCGTTTCCGTTGCCGTGGCCGTTCTTGCCGTTGCCGTTGTCGTCGCCGTAGCCGTTCTTGCCGTTTCCGTTGCCGTGGCCGTTCTTGCCGTTTTCGTGGCCGTTGTCGTCGCCGTAGCCGTTCTTGCCGTTTTCGTGGCCGTTGTCGTCGCCGTAGCCGTTCTTGCCGTTTCCGTGGCCGTTGTCGTCGCCGTAGCCGTTCTTGCCGTTTCCGTTGCCGTGGCCGTTCTTACCGTTTCCGTTGTGATCGTCCCCGTTTTTGCCGGAGTCACCATGCGCAGAAGCAGCGCCAGTAAGTCCGATCGCGCTGAGGCTAATTGCTCCTGTGGATCGGAGAACGGTACGACGGGTGCTGGTTGATCTCTCGTCAGTCATTTTGATACTGGGTAGCTTCTACCCACTGGAAGTCTTTCAGAGTCCCATGTGAATGACAGATACGGTTGCAGATTTAATGCATAGATAGGAGAAATAGAAATACCACTATAGATGAATAGCGTTGTGTTAATAACGACATGACCAACACAGACCAACGAAATAAATAGCTAATTAGGGAACGCCAGGCTCCGGCGGACAACGCTGTAAGTTCCACGGTAGCGCATCGACCGGACCAAGCGACAAAGTCCACTGAAGAATAACGACTTCGCAAAGGACAATTCGGGCGGTGGGGCACCAGCCGGTAATGCTCACTCGGCCATGCATAACAGATGACGATCCCGACAAGTTCTATGATCGGCTCGAGAGCGAGGCGAAAGAGTACGTCGACAAGTTAGCTGAGAGCGACCACAGTTTCGTACGGCAGTGGGAGGTTGTCCGCAGAAACGGTCATATTATATTGTATTTTGTTATTTAGTTCTCAGCGAAGTCACTTAAATGGCATTTGCTTTCAACAATCCACCTCTTATTAGAGGAATATTTGAAGGTAGAAAATCATATCATATGTGCAGAAGAGAGAAGAAGCGAATTCACAAACGTCCTCACTAATTGAATCAGCTACCAGTTCTACTAATAGCTAGCCCTGAATTCATTATTTGGTAATCAGTCGCAAGGTTCATGAGGGAACATGTGAACTTATATTCATATATGGTTGACTCCAATCCGGTGGGACGGAGAACAGTTCTGCGGCGGACTGTGACTCTCGGAACTGCCGGTATAGCTGGGTGTCTTCGGTCAGAGACTCCCGAAAGGAACACCACTAAAGCCAACTCTGACTCTTCCCCCGACAAGACTGATTCTGACCAGGTCAGCAATGATGGTGACGATACGTCAAAAGATGCAGCTGAAGATGAATGGTTCGAGAAGGGTGCGATCACATTCACCTACGACGATGGCCCGATCGAGAATCTAGAAGAGGCATTTCTATCGCATGAGACGTACGATGCGCCAGCGACAGTTGGCATCGTCTCCGACTGGATGGGACGTACCGATGAGAGGTGGATGACTGATGACGAGGTGACGAGACTCGCTGATGCTGGTTGAGAAATTCGAGTCTGACCGGAGAGAACGATCATGTCAGCATACGACGCCAACTCGAATGGGGGTAACGATTCCGAACAGTTGCGGGAAAACGAATTCGACGACCGCCCGACGCTTCGACTCCACCAGCGCGGGAGTGACCGATATCTGTTCAGTGAGGTTAACCGAGTCGGTGCATGGATCGCGACCAACATCGATGGAGTGGAGGAAGTGCGTCGCTGATAGCAGTCACGCAGTCCACCACGACGGTCGAGCCCCCGAACCAAGCGGACAGCGACCAAGTGTATGGCGGCTCGAGTGTCTCATACAGGTATATACTTATGTGGAATAGCCAAGTTGCTCGACTTGCACAGACAGATACTTCTGGAGGGCTGTGACTGTCTCCGTCGAGACAGCTGATGCCCCGAAATCACTCCGATACCCGTGCTTGAGCTCCTCACTCTCTAAGATTTCCAGTCCACGCTCAAGTTGTGCTCGCAGCGCAGCTTCGTCTCCTCGCTGTAGGTGGGGTGTGACAGCTTCGAGGTCGATCTCTTCTGCGATCGCCAGGATGTCCCGAAGATCTGCTTCACGGCCGCTGTGGAGTTTTGCCGCCACGAGGACTGCTCCATCGATGACTCGAGCCATTGTCGTTACCGTCCCGCCGCTGACCTCCTGTCGTTGGCTATGGTCGTACAGGTAGTCGAACGACCACTGTGCCTCGGTCTGGCGACAGCCGAGTCCGTTCACCAGCAGATCGAAGCCGATCGGTTGCTGCGGCGTGAGCCGCTTCTCGTACTCGATCACTTCGGTGTCGTAGAACCATTCCTTGGCATGGCTGTCTGTTTCCTCGAAGCCCCGCTGTTCGAGGAACTCGGCGAAATCAGCCTTGGAGTCAGGTGCGACGACGATATCGAGGTCCGTGGAGAAGCGTGCATTGAATGCTGACACAGCGTAGCCGCCGACAAGGACGTACTCGTGCCCATCTTGAGTGAGTTCCTCGAGCAGTTCGATGAGCGCGTCACTCCGGTTGTGGAAACTCATGTCTGTACCCGTTCCGTCTCCCGGTAAGTGACGCCGAGGTCGAGGTCGTCGTACATTCGGTCGAGCATCGCGAGCGCCGACTGGAACTGGGCGTAGTGCTCGTGCATATACTCGATCGTCTCTGCTCTCGGGATTACTGGATAGCCTTCGACGTGCTCAATTTCGAGTGCCGGTTGTGGATCGAGGACGATCTGCAGCGGTCCTGCCAGCTCGTCTCGGGGCAGCCGGTCGAACGCGGTGGGAAGGTCGAACGACTCGAAAAACGCCTCCCAGGCGTCGACGTCCTGCTCACGGACAGCAAGGAACAGCGGATAGTCGTCGGGATCACGACCGACTTGGTAGCCACCCTGTGTCCACACATAGACGGCGTCGATCCGTGTGAACGCAAACGGCCAGTCACCGAACTGGGGGAGGACGTAGGCCTCTTCGATGGCGGGCGGACTAACGCTGGCGCTGGCAGCGACTAGCTCGCGTGCTGCGTCTCTCACGCGGTCGTCGACGACTGAGAGGCCGTCGTCATAACGGACGTATCCTGCGTTTTCGAGACGGTTGACGGCCTGTCGCACTGTCTCGTAGGGTGTGTGGAGGGTTTGGGCGACACGACGGATGGAGTCACCACTCTCGATGGCGAGAATGATCTGTGCTGCCGTGTCGTCAAGAACCTCGTACATCTGGTAGTTACTAATAATCCGGTAACAGCTAAAAGTCTTACTTGACTGGGTATGAAGCTACGATCTCGGTATTCGCCTGTCGTCCATGACCGTCATCAGCATCGTTAGCGTCGCAGGCTCCTCCTGCGACCGGTGTGCCGATCAGAAGGCCAAGTCGACGGTTTCCCGTGTGCACGCCGGAGAACGTCCCCGCCGCACGGGATCGGCGAGTGCAGGAGAAGGGGGCCAGCAGAATCTGACCGGTGAGTACTAATCGTATTCAATACTCATATCCTGTATTGGTATATCGTATTATTTCTCTATCGGAGTCGCTGACTGTTTCGAGTCAAGACGTCCATCGTCACTCCAATCCCGAAGAACCTCCTCAACATCCTCGATATTGCGCATTCCTGCAATGAGCATCGCTTCGTGAACATCGTGTTCGTCGAACTCGCTACCGATCGGATTGCTCGAGTACGTTCAGCGCGATTCCGGAGCTAACCGAACACATCAACACTGAGCACGCCGGTGAGTACCAGCGCGACGACTGGCCTGATACCGAAACCGGCCGACAGTCGCGCCGCGATCGTGACGAGGAAAACGATGACGAGAACGACGAAAAATAGCAAGAGACGATCGGTCGCTCCAGGTCAGCGGATAGTTCCTATCCTTGATCGAATGTCACGCTAAGCCAGCGTCCTCGAAGCCTCATTGACTACATCGGCAGTTGGAGCATTCAGGTACGCTCAATCGCTTGGAATGAGTCCCAACCACCGACCGTCATGACAACTCGAGGGTTTCCCTGCTTATCGACGAGAAGCCGCTCTGCATACTGGCGTCGGAGATCGTGAGTGCTTACGTGCTGATAGTCGCCGTCATCCGTCTCGTCAGCTGTGCGCTCTACTGTACGCTTTATGACGCTCGCACACCACGCGCGGTGAGATCGACCAGCGGTTCACGCTATCGATATCTTTGGCGTTCTGATAGCGGTGGAGGTCACCTTCCACGTCCTTCGGAAGATAGGCGTCTCGAGGCTTTCCGCCGTTACCCGTGGTATCGTTCCCTTCAGGAACGCGAAGACGATAGTGCTCACTGTCGATGATTCGTTTGACGTATACGCCATCACGCTCAGTCACGTTCCCCAGCGTCGGCGCGTACAAGAAGATATCTCGAGCGCGTCGTGGGCTGGGTAGGCAGGGTTGTGGGCGACGGTCAGCGCCTCTGGTCTCTTGATGATCAGTTGGTGTAGTATGGCTTCATCGTCGTCTAATTGCTCAAATTCGTCGGCGTCCGGCGGGTCTTCGTCAATGCGTTTTGCGATCTCGTCGTCCCTGTTTTAGAGAATGGTGGCCGGCAGGGACCAGCCAAACCCATTTCTTGTCACTAAGCAGGGAGGGGGAACGGAAGATGTCTGGCAATCCCTGCGAGTATATATTGTCACTCGATATCAATAAACACTATGTAACTGAAACAGTGTTTCCAGTGTGAGAGAACCAGATCCCCGGAATGCAGATCTACAATTGGTAGAACACACTTGCTCACATGAAAATCAAGTGTAGATAGTATCGAATTGCAGGCCCTGTCCGGCTTCAATGCTACGAAAGGAACTGCTATCTGATTTGACCATGAAACTCGTGTTCAGTATCGGTAACTCACCTATTGTTTGATGCAGGGGAATATGAAGTTAAGTAATATAATAGAAATAGGGACAGTGAGGGGCTTGATGGTTGAAACCTGTCACACGCTCCATCCACCTTCATTCGACCATAATCGACCGGAGAGACGTATCTATGGCCGTGATTTAGATACGCGAAGGTAGGGGTTCGAGCAGGGAGAACGGGTGGTTGTTTTATTTGGTTGGCGAGTGTAGCTTTCCTGCCGGGGATTGACCGCACTCACGGGACATAACTGCACCACCAGTTACCATCTATCCCCGGCCTCTGAATCACCACGCTTGATTACAGGGAAGTCAAGTGTGATCAGCTGGCTCTCCCGCCGGCCTTTATACGTGATCGCTAAAATGCACGCTGTTCTGGGTTGTCTTTATCGAACCTACCAGATTGACAGAGAGGTTTGATGGTTCGGTGTGATTGACCTCGAGTGTCTCGGCTGGGGTAGACGTCGTCGATCACCTCGGTGCTCGCTGGTTCGGTAGGTCGGGGGACCGGGGCTCGGTGTGATATCTCAGCTGGTTCCGTCACAGGGCATAGGCTACGCGATCGGACGTTTCGGAAAAGTCCGAGCGGTGTTACAGCACCGCCCGAGCGTGGCCGGAGAGAACGACCATGTCAACCTACGATTCCCACCCAAATGAGGATACTGATTCCGAACAGCTGCGGGAAAACGAGCCCTAATCAGTGAGCCAACTGAGCCGGTGTATGATCGCGGCCGACATCGACGGAGTGGAGGAAGTGCGTCGCTGATAGCAGTCACGGAGTCCACCACGACGGTCGATCCTCTGGACCAAGCGGGCAGCGACCGAGTGTATGGCAGTTCGAGTGTCTCATATAGGTAATTCCCAGACGTAATAGAATGAAATAACCGAAACATATTAGAGAAATCCCATATATTATTTCGTATGGACGGAGGTGGCGGGTTTATTCCTCTCGACGGGTCGAGTAAGGGCTCGGATAGCCCTTGGGTAATAGTCATAATACTTCTCTTCTTCCTTGCTTTAATAGCTATATTTTATATGTAATTAGTTATAGAAATAATGGTTCTGAGGATTATTCAACCATACACTTTTGAACAGATAGCTCTCACCGTGCTAGACTCATTCTCTGAGTCGGTCACGCTATTCCTGATAGGAGTCGAGTAGTTTGGACTTTCCCTGCTGAACCCACAGCGCGAATGCGGCACGAGATCACGAACGACCACAGCATTATTCCGCTCGCTTCCCTAGGGAACAAGGATGGCAGACACAGAAAACGGACGAGAGAAGCAAGCAGACGACGAGAACCGACGTGAGGACGGAGTTCCAGACTCGCTTCCTGAGTGCCACCGTCGCGGCTGCACCGAGATGGCGACGTTTGTCGTCCTCGAACGCTATCAGGAAGAACCGGGCACGGTGCCGTTGAGGCAGAGGCCGTTCTCTGTCAAGAGCATGCCGACGAAGAGAGTCCCACGAATCTTGATGGCAGTTACGCGGATTACGTGTTTCGTGTCGAGCCTCTCCAAGAGACGCTGGACATGGACACAGCATGATCAAACGGATGTAGTCCGATCACTCCTGTCATGCTGAATCCATGCTCTGTATCTCGCACGCAATTCCTGACAGGATTCGAGTAGAAGGCTCAGCAACTGCTAAATACAGAGCGCGAATCTCCCACGAATTTGGCTCGATTTGCGAAGGGCAGTGATCGCTCAGTACAGATGAAGCACGTACCGAATGTCACAGCCAATAGTCTGCCGGGTTTAAAGTCGAGCCCTACAAACTACCTGCTATGAGCCGCATGTCAATCCCAGATATTCGTGAAAAGTATGAAAACGGGGAGAATCTAACGATGCTGACCGCATACGACGCGCCAATTGCTCGCCAAGTTGATAACGGTGGTGTCGATATGATTCTCGTCGGGGATAGTGCTGGAGATAACCATTTAGGGTATAATGACACAATCCCCGTCACCGTTGACGAGGCACTATCACTCACAGCATCTGTCGATCGAGCCGTTGAGAATGCGATGGTGATCGCTGACCTGCCATTTCTGTCGTATGGTAGTTCTATGGAAGAGTCAGTAAAGAACGCCGGTCGGTTTATGAAGGAAGCAAGAGCTGATGCCGTGAAATTGGAAACGGCGCCGTCTGGGAAAACATCCATCAAGGTAATCGATAGACTTACTGAACTCGGGATCCCGGTAATGGGACATATCGGGTTAACTCCGCAACGTATGAACCAAATCGGTGGAGGATACGTGCAGGGACGGGGCGACGAGAAGTCGGCCACTATTGAGGCGCTTATTGAGACAGCAGAACAAATTGAAGAAGCCGGCGCATTTTCCCTCGTTCTCGAAGCTGTTACCGAAGAGACAGGAAAGCGAGTCACTGAAGTAGTTGATATTCCGACGATTGGTATCGGAGCAGGAAGACATGTGGACGGCCAAGTTCTCGTGATCACCGATGTGCTGGGTCTGAGCGAAGAATCATACCGCCTCTCGAAACAGTATGCTGATTTAAACTCGGTGATCTGCGATGCGGTAGAATCCTACGTGGATGACGTTCAAGAGGGTGTGTTTCCAGCCTCTGAGAACGTATTTGATGCCATTGACGAAGAGGGTTAGATAGGGCCTTTCGAACGCTTTATCGCTTATTCTGTCTTCCTCGAGGCGTCTCACAGTGGCCCTATTATAGGTGATCAGATATCTATTCGATACCGACCTGTAGTCAGCCTTAGAAATCTCACATGCATTGAGACGATCAGCCTCAGCTACTGTTCAATTTTCCAGCGCCGTCACACGGAGTTCATCGTCGACCTCGTAGAAGTAGCCTCGCTCGAGCAGCCGAGTGAGCGCATAGTTCGCCTCTTCAGGTTCAAGGGCCAGTTCATTAGTTCTAAGAAGGATCTCGAGTGCTTGCTCTCGAGGGACCGACTGCACATCTTCATGATCGTCCGAATTGAGACTGTGCGTGCAAAGGACATCGTACGCGTCTAAAATCCACTCCGACAGCGGCGGCCGTGGATCAGTGCTGTCGTTCATCTCGTCTTCGTACCTGGATTCTTCAGTATCGAGTTGCTTAAGAATACCCCACTGTGGGAGTTGAACCGGCTTCGCGGGGCAACGAACGGACTCGACAAGCACTTTCGAACGAACGACTCTCTTTCTTTCCAGTCAGTCCTTGCGCTCCCTTATCGATCGCCCAGTTCGGGAATCGTTTTTTCGCGTCTAAGGGGTGAAGCGCGACCACATGTGGCTCGAGATTATCCATGAGTACAGATCGACCGATCAGCGCGAGCAATACCAAGAACACCGCCATGACTGCAACAACACCAGCGACCGAGAGCGACGGTATTCCGGCGACGTCGCTCGACTGAATGGGTACGAACTCGTTGCCGTCGACGAGTGGCTACCCGGAACCGAACCAACACTATATGAGATCGACCTCACCAATGGTTTTGAGTACCGAATGCGCTACTGGCACTGCCGGAACTGCGGCCAAGAACGAACTCGTCGTCGCGAGTGCAGCGACCACTGTGAGACACCAGATCCACTGACTCAGCTCAAGACAGGTGGCTACTCGATCGACGAGCCGCGAACCCGTCGGGCACTGAGCGAGGATATGGACGTTCGCTTCGCCAGTGTGGGTTCAACCTACGAGGTCGTCAGCGAAAGCGGGAACACCTACACGGTCGATGTCGAGGCAGAGACGTGCCCCTGTCCGGATTATGAACAACGCCAGCCTGCCGGTGGCTGCAAACATCTCAGACATGTTGATATCGAGATCCGAACTGGGATCATCCTCGCTCCGGATGGGACGTTCAATCGATAAACTGTGCGATGAACCAGCCGGTCGCTCAAGATGGTTTGTCGCCCCCGCGAGGCATACGGGGGTTCGACTGAAGCCCACCGCAGAAACCCATGCGAACAACTGATGTAGCAACAACATCGCCAGACGCAGAGACGACTCAGTCCCTGAAGTGAGGTATCGCCAGATGACCGAGCGCAACGCGTGCCGGATGCCGAGTTGTTCGGCACTCACTCGTGATCGGGCAGGATACGCTGGCCGGTTCTGTTCGGACAGTTGTGAGGTCCAGAACGGACACCTGCAAGCGGACGCTCGAGACGTGGTTCAGGAGGCTGCGCCCTGATGCTCGAGCAGATTGACTGGGGCAAGCGCTTTACGATCGATGACGACGATATCGTCAACGAAGGGTGAATCCGAGATCGAACGTGCGGATCCAGCGCTCGTCGGGGTCGCCGCCCAGACGTTCGTGGCTCGGTGCTTACGAGGCCAGGGGACGACCGAGACGGCCTCGCCCTTTCTGAGTCTACTAGGAGGTGGGGAGGGTCATCGAGCGTCGGAACTGAATGGCCGGGTGTTTCTCGACGGTCCGCCCCGCTCGCCGCATTTCGTCCTCCGCGCCGCTCGTGACCGTACTCAGTTCAGCCTCAACCTAGCAGTGTCCTGCTTCACGGGGTTTCAGATAGATGAGCTTGTGCCTATTTTATAACTGGTGGGTATACAAGAAGATAGAAAATATTATCACACTGCATTTGGAATGGAGTGTATAGAATGGATACGTTAGAACCGCTGCATCAGAAAACTACTCAAAAAGGGTCCTGGGACGACATCCGCGACCTCCCACCGAGCGCCAAACTCGTCGCAAAAGTCCTTGACTACAACGATACAATGACCCAGCAACAGATTGCCGACGAAACGCTTCTGCCAGCCCGGACGGTTCGCTACGCCCTGAATCGGCTCGACGATGAGAACGTCGTCGTCTCTCGATTCTCGTTCTCGGACGCCCGCAAGCGCCTCTACAGCCTTAACATCGAGTAACACCTCTGTTCCTCCTGTCTTCTGTAATCCTGTTAACCCAGAGTGAACAGCTTTATTTTAAATATACTATGCAGAATATCGGTGGTACTGTCTAGTTCAGTAGCGATCACCAATGCAATCGAGAGCACAGAACTGACCGAAGGTACGCTCGAAGAAACAGCAAACATCTCACCGACCCAGCGACGCGAACTCCGGGAAGGGATCGCCAAACTGTGGGACCACGATTCAGATCGCTACGGAAGCGAGCAAAAGGTGCTCTTTCTCGATCTCGAGTGCGGATTCACGCTTAAACAATCCATTGTAGAAGAGTGACCTCAAGCCGACAAGCGTTCCTGTTATCTAGACAGAACTGTAGCGCCTGATGTCTTAGTGGGCCAATTCTTCGGTCGGCGTGGCCATATTGTCGATCTTCAGAATGAGGATATTGTTTGTGTCATCCTTGCCGTCGACGGTGCCCTCAACCGTGAGTTTTGAGAGTGGAGTCGGGCCGACAGTGACCGTGTCACCCTCGTGAAAGGCATCGATCGAGCTCTGAATGTGGACTTCCGCTCGACACAGCTCAGGATGGTGGACACTCGAGAGGTCGATCTCTTCAATGAGAATATCCTCAAGGCGCTCGCCCTTGTGCTCGAGAGGAACAGCTGCGGGCTCATCCATCTGCTGGGTTTCAAGAGTCTCGTAAGCTGTCGCCGTCGGTTTGTATCCACCTTTCGGTCCAGGAACACCCTCGACTAGTTGGAGTGCCTTCAGACTCTGCATCTGATTACGAATCGTCCCTACGTTACGGTCGACCTGCTCAGCGATATCTTCACCTTTGACTGTGTCCTCGGACTTCTTGTGGAGGTTCGTCAGCGCACGCAGAATCTTCTTCTGGCTCGCTGTGAGATCGATCGATGACATATTGATATTTGGTGAGTAATCCGTTTAAGTCCGTTGGGATCTGGGCGCTGTTCAGATACGGTCTGAAAAGCGAGGTGGTTAGAATTCTATGTGCCCCGGCCAGAATTCACCTGCTCAACGGCTCTAGTAGCGGCATTCAATTAGATATTGTGGACCGCGAGGCGACACCGCACGAGCTGATGCGATTGAGTATCCAGCTCCATCTGCCGCACTGTCTAGGTAAGGGAAACCGCAAGACGTGGGAACCTGATACAAAGGGGCGCTGTTCTCTGAGCGGCGAAAATTCGACTGCTTCAGTCCACATCGCCTGAGAGGTGATAGTCACAGATCCCATCATAAGAGGGATAACAGCCGCTGAAACACCGTTTTGCGTCAGAATCGTAACTAGGCAGTGTCCCTCCGAGATAACGTTCTCAAGGTCAAGAAGGCGGGTCAGACCGGGTAAATGTAGAATTCAACAACTAATGTGGAGTTCAAGCATGAACTCGAGTTCAGTGATACGCTGGAACACGGGCTGTCATAGAAAAGTTCCCATACCCTCTCTGTGACTACCCAACAAACGGTAAGTACAGATGAAGGTGCTACCGAAGCGACTATCTATCTCTCCGACAGCTGCCAAAAGAAGCGTGCTGAATACTGTCCTGTATTCAGCAACTCAACTGCTCAGCTGGTGTAAACGGTGAGCGGTCAATACAGGCTGTTCATAGATCGTGTTCGCTTCCAGCTGGGAGCGTGAACGAGAACGTCGCTCCCTCGCCGGGCTCGGACTCGACCCAGATCTCACCACCGTGGCGCTTGACGATACGCTGGCAGAGCGCGAGGCCGATGCCTGTCCCGTCGTACTCCTCGCGACTGTGGAGCCGATCGAAGACCGTGAATACCCGTTCTTGCTTGTCGGGCTCGATACCGATGCCGTTGTCTTCGACCGAGATCACCCACTTGTCGCCGCGTCGATCTGCGTCGACGTGGATCAGCGGCGGCTCGTCGCCGCTATACGTGATCGCGTTGTCGAGCAAATTCTGGAACAACTGTCGGAGCTGGCTGGCGTCGCCCTCGAGGTGGGGAAGGTCCTCGACCATAACTTCGGCGCCGCTCTCCACAATCTGGACCTGGAGATCCGCGAGCACGTCCTCGAGAGTCTCGTTCAGGTCGACGGGTTCGAACGGATCACCCTGCGTTTCGATCCGCGAGTACTCGAGTAACGCATCGATCATCTCGCGCATACGCTCAGCCCCATTGACGGCGTACTCGAGAAACTCCTCGCCGTCCTCGTCAAAGGCGTCGTCGTAGCGCTTTTCGAGTAGCTGGAGGTAGCTCGTGATCATCCGCAGGGGCTCTTGCAGGTCGTGGGAGGCCGCGTAGGCGAACTGCTCCAACCGCTCGTTGGACTCCTCGAGTTTACGCTGGTACTCACGGCGCTCGGTAATATCCGTCAGGGTGATGACGGCGTGGCTCACGTCGCCGCACTCGTCTCTGACCGGCATGCCGTGCTCCATAATGATGCGCTGTTCACCATCGAATGCACTGATCTCGTAGATGTTCGGCTCCGTAACCTCGGTTCCCTGGAGAACTTGGGACATCGTCCAGTCGTCCGGAGCGATCGGCTCGCCCGTATCCGCCCATACCGCGGGGTACTTGTCGTACTCCGCGACCGACTCTGCGTTGAACACGTCGCCACCCCAGATCTCCTTGGCCGTGTCATTAGCTCTGATCAGCGACCCGTCTGCGTCGGCAACCACGACGCCGATCGGCAGGACCTCAAACAGCGTCTCGAGTTGCTCCTTGTTGCGCTGGCGCTCGAGTTCGGCGCGCTTGCGCTCGGTGATGTCGGTCAGCGCGCCAGGGAAGGTGATCGGTTCGCCGTCGTCGCACTCAACGTGGCCACGGGCGACGACCCAGCGGAGCTCGCCGTCGGCGTTCCACACACGGTACTCTGATTTGTACTCGTCACAGGTCTCGACGGCGTCCTCGATCGCGGCGACCACCCGCTCGCGATCGTCCTCGTGGATGCCGTCGATGAACCGGTCAAGCGAGACGCCCTGCTGGGCCGCGTCCGGATCGACGCCGAACGTCCGCGCGAACGACGGACTGACGCACATCTCGTCGTTCTGGACATCCCACTCCCATGTCCCGACCGCGCCGGCCTCCGTCGCCGCCTCGAGCTGGGACTTAGCGTCCTGGAGATACTGTTCGCGCTCCTTCTGCTCAGTGATGTCCTGAGCCATCGTCATGCCGGCGAAGACGTCGCCGCGTTCGTCGGTGATGGGGACCGCGTGGAGGACCCACTCGCGGCCGCCGTATGTGAACTCGACCGACTGCTGCTCGCCCTCGAGCGCGGCCAGGATCGCCGGCTCGAATTCGTCGACTGTTTCGTCGGGCCACACGTCGTAGAAGTTGTGCCCCTCGAGATCGTCGGGCTCGAACGGGATTTGATCGAAGCCCTGGCCGGCCGCCAGCGTGTACTCGAGGTCGTGGTCAAACAGCGTGACGAGTCCGTTCGGGAAGTACTCTGCAAGGGTCCGGTAGCGCTGCTCGGACCGCTCGAGTTCCTGTTCGCGTCGTTTCCGCTCGGTGATATCGCTCGCCATGCCGATCCATTCCTCGATCTCACCGTCCTCGTTCAGCATCGGTACCGCACGCGAGAACGTCCAGCCCGTGCTCCCGTCGTCCTGTTCCACCCGGTGTTCCAACTCGAACGTGCTCTTCGTCTGGATTGCTTCGTCGATAGCCTCCGTGACGCGCGGCTGTTCGTCCGGATGGATGTATTTATCGAGCCAGTCACTGGTCGGTTCGTCTGTATCGGCGAGGAGCTCTTTGCCCGTGAACTCGTGCATTTCGCTCCAATCAGGGCTCATGCGATACACCACGTCTGAACTGGCAGTGACCAGCGCGTGGAATCGTTCTTTATTCTTCTGGAGGTTCTCCTCGGCCTGCCTGCGTTCGGTGACGTCGCGTGATGTCCCGGCGATGGTTTCGACTTCATCGTCGTCGTTGAGCACAGGTGCGAAGATATACTCATAGACGCGACGGCCACGTTCGGCGTGTGGGAATGCAACCTCACCGCGAATGGGCTCTTTCGTCTCGATGACCTCGTCGATTTCACGCTCATGCATCTCCGCGTGCCACGGTTCGTAGCCAATCTCCCGCAGCGTTTTCCCGATGGCTTCCTCACGGGTTTGGCCCCACATCTCCAGCACCGCATCGTTGGCGAACGTGAAGCGGTAATCAAGGTCGAAGGCGTAGATGAGATCAGGCGTGCTGGAGATAATCGTCTCGTAGAGCCGGTTTTGCTCCTCGGCGGTCGCTCTCTTCAACTCTGTCCCCGCTTCCTTGCGTTCAGTGATGTCAGCGGTAGCACCGATTATTCGGCACGGCTCACTGTTGCCGTCGTACTCGACTTCGCCACGGGACGCCACCCACAGCGTGTCGCCCTCCGCGTCAGTAATGCGGTACTCGGCCTCGAACTCACCCGCCTCCTCAACTGCCTCGTCGAGTTGGTTCCATACTCGTTCTTGGTCTACCTCATGAACCGAGGCGAAAAATTCCTCAATTGGTACGCCCGCAGTGACCTCCTCTGGGGCCGTGTCGTGGGATTTAGCAAGACATTCGTCCGCAGTTACAGTGTTTTCTTGAATGTCCCATGACCACGTGCCGACAGACCCAGCGGCCTTGGCGACTTCGAGTTGAGTTTTCGTCTCACGGAACCTCGGTTCGCACTCGTTGGTCGATTCATGGTTGTGCCGCTGGTCGGATTCTTCGAGTGGCTGATCCGGTCGACTGCTGTCGGTAATATCTTGAACGATACCAACGGTTCCCTGTACCGTGCCGTCCGATTCGAGTAGGGAGACCCGTACTTCGCAACGAACGCGGTCTCCCTCGGCAGTCTGTACGGCGCACTCGAGTTGTTCGCTTTGATCGGTAAGATTCGTGAGGGACGGTTCGATAGTCGAGTCGTCATTGTCGAGTAGCAGAGAGACGTGTTCGCCGAGAAGTTCCTCACGTGCGTATCCCGTTAACTCGACGATTTCGTCGTTTACCGCGATGAATCGATCTTCGGCGTCGAGTTGGTAGAGTCCATCGTCGATCGCAGTCACGAGCGCCCGATACCGCTGGAGGGCCTCTGTGTCATCGATGTCTCCCCAGAACATTGGACCAGAAGACCCGACTGGTTCACTCATACACGCAATAGTATGGTACGTGGGTCGGATAAAGCTTCATTCAGCCAGCGTTCTCGGAAGATACATGCTCTGCATTTTCTACTCACATCCGCCTGTGTAGTGAACGGATAGTCCGCTCCAGATTGGGTAAAAAGAACGTCCTGCGGATCGTTCTCTAACACCCTCTGGAACAAGCAAGATGGACAGTCACTTGTTGTTGCTCGAGTTCAGTGATCCGCTTGCTGCCAGGACTGACATCCCCCTGTCGCGTGTTGGCCGACGCGGCGCTGTGTCTCTCATAGATGCAATGTAAACAGCGTCTCACTGAACTGGAACTCGCAATCGACAGTCCCCATTGCTGTCGAGTTCATGAGTGAGTTCGAGTCCACGTGATCCGCTGTTGCTGGAACCGTAGTGGTTCGCACAAGACGGCACCCAACTAGTGCGGTCACGGTGGCACCCAGATGGCGCGTTGATGCTGGCACCCCACTGTGCTCTCGTGCTGTTTACATTGGTCACCACCCATCTCATCACACTGGCACCCTAATCGTGCGTGGTACGGTTGGCACCCCGGCAGTGCATCAAGACGAGGTGAATTAACCTGTGTCGCTCACGTCGGCACCCAAGATGCCGGTCCCACCGGCTGGCACCCCCGCGTTGACGCTTTGCGTCTTTGTTGGCCTATTTCGGCAGAAGAGGACGGTCCAGCCCTATCGAAATCCTATTCTCCAGACGCGATGTTGTCTGAAACAGCTGTTACAGAGAGACGATTAATATCGTTGCGGGAAGTATTAGTTCAACAATGATCAATATATAAATATTTAGGAATTGTATGTGGGTTAAGACCTTCTCTTTATTATCCAACAGGAGTATTCAATGGTAATGGATTCGCAGAACGAAGAACTCCTTCGGCTACTCACAGATACCACTAATCGGGCGGTTTTGACTCTTCTCACTGATACTTCACACGGACTTTCTGTATCCGAGATTGCTGAACAACTCGTTTCGGAGGACGACGAGAACATCGAGCAGACGGTTATCTCTCTCCATCACAACCATCTTCCTCGACTTGACGAAGCAGGGCTAATCAACTACGACCGCGATGAAAACATCGTCACCGGCGCGAACTACTTGACAAGTGACGTCGAGTGGATGGATCTAGACGTACTCGACGACCTGCTCTCACAGTTCCGGTCGGGTCACAGAACGGACGAAAGCACTGTTGGACGACTTGAAGGGCGCGAAGAGGTGTACGACTACTGCCGGGGGTTGGCTGATAACGCCGAAGATGAACTGTTTCTGATTTACGCTTCCAACGAACTACTTGATGAAGAGTGTCTCCCCTATGCGGAGAGAGCTATCAAGCGAGGAGTTGAACTCCATGCCGGAACAAAAAGCCGAGACGCTCGAGATTTCTTCCGGGATCGTCTTCCAGAAGCAACGATATGGGACCCCCAGATGGATTGGATGTATGAACAGTCGAATTATCCCAAAGTAAGTCGGCTGATTGTTGCTGATCGAGCGGAAGTCGTTGTCGGTCTCTGGGATGAAGCTGCTGATGGGACGAGAACGGAGATCGCAATGGTTGGTGAAGGAACGACCAACCCCTTGGTGGTCCTGACCCGTGAGCTGCTCGGTCCGCGATTAGATCATCTTGATTATCAGAGTGACGAGTTCCTTGGAAATCTTCCGTTTGAAAGCTGACCACCAATATTCGCTGTGAAGCATGAGTTCGATCATTACTTCGCCTGTACTTATCGCTGAGGGTGCCAAACCTGTCACCAGTTGAGGGTTCCAACAGCGCCGACTGTCCTCACTTTCGTCGGGAGAGACTGTCCGCTGTTGTCCTCCAGCCGCGCTGTCGCTATCGTTACGCGGTCTCTGGAGTCCCGCTGCCCGAGTTCACGTGTCGCAGTTTCTCGCTATCCTGGATGGTGGCGCTGTCGGTAGCCGTATCTTCGATAGCGCATCGGAAGCAGATCGTACCGGTGCGGAGATCGATTCGATCCGAACACGAATTGCCCGTACGTCCATACTACGACCTGTTGGGTCACGTCAGGCAGATCGCTCTCTTCGATATCTCCCGCGATGATCGATTGCTTATCTACCAAGAGAAGTTAGCCCGGATTCAGACCGAATTCGTGTCCGCGAGATCAGCGGCAACAATAACTTCGGCGTCCGGTACTGCTTAAATGATGAGCCTATCAATCGACACTTGACAGACCACTAGTTTGTCAGTCATCAATTTTATTACTAGCCAATCATTTAAGTTATTTTTCGATTTCAGATAACGGTGAATCTGATTTTCAGCTGAATCGAGGAGCTAAACACCCTCGTTGCGGAACCGAATCATATCGATGTCGATTGGTAGTTCGTCGAAATCGTCGTCGGCGCCGGCAACGAGAGTAGCATCCGCCTCAGAGGCGAGTGCGACGGCATGAGCGTCTGCTAGCGATATCTGTCCGTCTGCTTTCACCTCAGCAGCTACGCGCCAGTCAGCAGACTCAAGCTGTAGCCCCCACCGCTCGAGTGCTCGGACGTCACGATCGGCGGTCCGAAGGGAGTCGGTAGTCGGCTTGTCGTCTACACCTTCAAAGCGGGCAACGAGATAGAACACCTCGGCGGCGTTCGCCTCAGTCAACAGCCCGTCGGCGGCACCGTTTCGGACGTCCATGAGGTACTTCGCAATGACATCTTTCCCCGGTTCGTTGTAGAGATACGCGATAATCGCCTCAGTGTCGAATACATACCTCTCGGTCATTCGTTGGCAGCATCCTTCGGTCGGAGACGGTCGGCACGCTCTTTCTCGCGTTGACGTTCCTCACGCTTTACCTCCCGGACTTTCTCGATCACATCGCCCGGGTTGCGGTCGCCAGTCGCGTGGATTCCTTCCAGTTCCTCAAGCGAAGGGACAGGCTCGACGACAATGCGCTCACCTTCCTCATAGATGAACACCTCACCAGGTGTGTCGATCCCGTATTTCTCGCGCAACGACTTCGGAATCGTCGTCTGTCCTTTCTGAGAGACGCGAACAATTTCTGGCTCTCGAGTACTACCCGACATTCTAAGTTGTACTACTTGGCCGAGATACTACTATCTGTCGGTCAGTATTACTCATTCCCGTCTACGTATCCTTGGACCACATTAATAAAAGAGTTAGTCGTCGGTCGCCGAGACTCCACCTGTAGGCGTCGTTCTGACGGACTCAAGATTGTGAACAGCATCATCGTCGGCCGCAACCTCTCGAGAGACCACTGACGACGCACAGGGACGACGAGTTCGAGATAGAATCTCGAGATGAGTAGAATACACTCCGCCACATAGCTTTCGCTGAGCGGGTCTGTGAGCGGTCTCACAAACAAACTCCCCTACCTATTAATTATATTACCCTTCTAACTAAACAGTGCCTTAGTTATGGTTCTGTGCTCAGTCTAACAGGATTCGTGGGGATTCAATACCTTTGGTGTGATATTCGGTAAGCAATCCTCATGACGAAAAAGCATCTGTTGAGTGAGGTCTTGACACAGTCAGGTGTTATTGAAAGGGGTAGATGTAGTCCGAAGTTGTCATCCCCTTTGTCTAGCGTGATTAAACTATCAATATCCTGTTGTTCTGACGCAAGGGTGAAAAATGAGCTTGATCGCTGAGTTCAGCATTGTTTCTCCGCTGATGAGAGAAGCCGAAGAAGTCCCAGAGATGATGTTTTACACTGAGGATATACATATGACGCAGATGGGGGAGGGGAAACACGTCTTCTGGGCTTCTGGTGGCGATTTCGACACCTTCGAATCAGCACTTCAAGCTGACCCCACCACCAAAGAGTATACCTGTCTCACTGAACTCGACGATCGACGTTTATATCGTGTGACGTACCCCGAAGACGCTGTACAGGAGTTTTTGTATCCAAAAGCGGCTGAATATGATATAGTGTATCTCGATATTACAACTACCCATGAGAGGTCCCGCTTCCGTGCTCGCATCCCAACTTTGGAGGCGCTAAAAGCGTACCGTGAAGCCTGCGAAGAGGAAGGAATTCCGTTTCACCTTCACCGTCTCTATCAGGAAAAGCCTGATAACCCGGCTGAGCGGTTCGAATTAACTCCTGCTCAGTATGATGTACTCGTTGAAGCACATGAACGCGGCTACTTTAAGCAACCGCGCTGCATCACGCTCGAAGAGTTAGCTGAGGAGTTTGAGGTTACCTCATCTGCGCTTGGGAGGCGGCTGCGGCGAGCACTAGATACTCTCATTGAACAGACGGTCCGGTCAGACACCGAGGATATCAATAGTTGATAATGAAACGGGAGGGGACTTAAACACGTAGATGGTGACTGTGGAGACTTAGACATATGGAGCGCTCAATAAGGAATAGATGTCAAGCATAGATTCCCCTATCGAGTATACCTGCAGTGAGGATAGCCCCGTCAGTCAAGCAGTTATCGAGGCTGTTGCAGAGGCATCAAATCGTGATCCGATTGAGTTGGATCCGCTCTACGAATATATTGACCCTGATGCCCTGAACACTCTATTCCACTCCCGCTCCAGTGATGAAGTGGATCCAGATGAAGTGTATCTGGAATTTACTTACGCAAATTATCGCGTAGCGGTGACCGCCAATTATGTTCACGTCTCTAATTTAGACGGAACGTAAAGCAACAGTACAGCCAATAATTACAGAATAATTTATGGGAAACATCCAACCAGTAGATGACATCGAATCACTTCGTTCTGCTTTCCAAACGATCTTAGAAGAAGCAGAAGCTAACGATGTCGGGATAGAAGGTAGCTTAAAAATTCAAACGACGGCCGATCACCCAAATTGGGAAATCCAAATTTGGCAAATCGAATGATCGATAATCACCCGGAAGCAAATATGATTTGATGCAGGCTTTAGTAATCGGTTTGCATCTGTAGAGACCAAGACCTCTCTAAAACTGCGAGCGGATCGCACAAGAAGAGGAGGTCTAAGTGACTCTGATGATGACTGGGATGGTCTGTGAGATGGGTTGGTGATGATAAGGGTGATACAAGACGGCTTTAGCTAGGCACGCTAGATAGGAAGCGGCAAGATGCAGAAATTAGTCTGTGATCCCGTGACCTTCTTCGCGCATCAATTCGGCGACACCCTCAGGATTCTCAAATGCATATTTCAACGCGAACTCGCGGGCGTCTGTTTTCGAAACTTCGCCAGTCTCGAGTGCGTCGGCGAGGTCACTTCGAAACGCCGACTCTTGGTCGCTGACCTCGGTCCGTAGATATACTTCGATCCGCTCATCGCGTTCGTCGCCAACCTTACTCCGGCGGACGAAGTACGGATATTCTGCTTCGTCGTCGGATTTCGGTTCGGATTCAGTGCTCTCTGGTTGCGTTGGTGTTTGTTCTGTGTTGCTCTGGTCGGTTGACCTCTCTTCGCTCAAGTCCTCCGTTCGCGGTTCAGAGTCATCGGACTCATCGTTCGAATCGTCGCCGTCTTCGCCGAAATCGAGGCTCCCTGAACCCTTTTTCATCGGCATCAGGCCGTCACCTCGCGTTCGGCGTCGTCACAAACCTCGAATGTGCGCGTGTCATAGCCGTCGATATCGAGCGTGAGCGTCGGATCGATCTCGGCGTCGAAGGTCTCAGTTGCGATGAACGCAGCCAGCTCGTAGATGTCACGAGCGGTCTCGAGCTCCCGGTCGCGAATACGGCGTTGTCCAGGCTCGCTGACCATCTCGCCGTCTTTCTCGAACGTCTTCCACCGTTCTTCGATCACTTTATATGCAGATCCCCGGGCTTCCCACATCGTGTCCATGAGACTCTCTCGGGCGGGGATTGCGACCGGCGTTGCGTACTCGTCAGTGTCTTGGAACTGCTTGGAGTACTGCTGATGGGCGTTCGTCTGGCCAACGCCGGACGGAACGACACATGACAGGCCAACCTCGATATCTAGATAGTTGCTCATGTTCGTGACGAGTTCTTCGAGTCCGTCAAGACTGAGGTTTCCTTTCCCTGCAGGCTTGACCGGGGCCACGAGTGTCCGCATAGCGTAGATGGCGTTATACAACAGGTCCTCGGCACGTGCGTTCGGATCGATAAGGACAGCGTCATACTGTTTGTGAAGTTGCTGTTCGTTCCATAGCAGATCGTATAGCAGCTCGAACCGCGGGAACTCCTCTTTGGACATATTCTTCATGCCTGTTTCATAGGCAATCTTCTGCTCGAGATTTGACGTGAAATCGCCGAGCATGTCATGGCTCGGGATTACGTCGACGCCCTCGCTCGAGGTCTCGATGAGGTCCTCGAAATCACCGTCGGGCATCTCGAGGATGTGTTTCACGAAGTTATCGGCGTCTGGATCACTTCGGTGTTCGCCCACGTCGAACAGGCTTGTTAAATTACCCTCTTGGGGATCGAGGTCGATCACGCACACGTCGAACCCCATTCGCTCAAGACTGACCGCGAGGTTCGCTGTAGTCGTGGTTTTGAACGTCCCGCCTGATTCGGAGTAGACGACGGCAGTTATCATCAACAGACGCTACAGTCTTCTACCACATAAATCTGTTTCAATTGACTGGTACGTAAATCTGTCACGCCCTTCTGTTACAATAGCCTGTTTCGTATGTCTGTAACAGTTGTCTGTGACGGCATTGGCCTGTGGTTTTGGCACCCCACCTGATTCGGAGTAGACGATAACAGTTATCATCAACAGCTGTCCCGGTCCTCAATTACATATCTCTGTTTCAGCTAACTGGAACCCTCACCTACCATATATTTCTGATACAGAAATCTGTTACATATATCTGTAACAGCTGTCTGTCTCGGTGCCATCCTGTGGTTTTGGATCAGGATGATGAGGTTTCTTGAAATTGATGTCTGTAACATATATCTGTAACATTCACCATGCTGTAACGCTGTTTTCGTTCGGTCGACAGTA